>JAZBOI010000249.1:0-5266 GCA_036351095.1 Bacteroidales bacterium
CCACCAGCCTGTTCCCTGTTCAAGCAAATTATCCAGTGTATTATTTATGATCTCCTTCTCATCCGCACCCATATTTACATCAAGCAGACCAAGGGGGTGCCAGGCCATCAGGTGGGAAAAATGGCGATGTGAATTTTTGTAGGGATGACCCGGGGCTATCATCAGCCCTGTCTCCTCATCCACGGCCAGACCCGGCCATTCTGCCAGGCGTTCATGCCATTGACTGGCTTCTTCATTTTTGCCAAGGGCAAGAGCCATTTCGGATGCTTTTGAGTATGTCCACCTGATGAGGGCAAGGTCAAAATTTGTTGTGCTGCTGAACCAGGCATCCCTGCTGTTATCATTTATTTCAGGGCTCGAGCTCAGTGGCAGTTTTAGTCTGCCGTCTACGCCTGCCACTGCTATATTATCAAAATGACGGGCCACGGCACCGAGCCACGGGTAAGCTTTCTCTGCAAGAAAAAGACTGTCCATGCTATATCTCCAGTGCAGGTAGAAGTGATGGCCCAGCCAGGCCGCTACGGTGGGACCAAGGCTGTACTGTATCCATCCGCCCATGGGCTCACCGGTGAGTGTTGTAACGCCGGGCACATTCAGTCCGCCTGAAGCATAATATGCTTCGGTATATTTTTCAAATACGGGCCTGTATTTCCACAGCCAGTTAATGAAGCCTTCTTCCAGGTCGAGGTGATTGGATGAATAGGCAGGCCAGTAGCTGAGCTGGGTATTCAGGTCGTGGTGAAAATCTCCTTTCCACGGGGGCAGCATGCCATTGTCCGCAGTCCACAGCCCCTGCAGGGGAATGGGCGGGGTGGAGTCCCGGGCAGCAGATCCGAACTTGTACATTTCGAGGTACCACTGTTTTTCGAGCAGCTTATCCGGAATGTTGATTGCCGACCTGTTCCAGTATTTGTCCCACCAGGCGCTATGGTCACCAAAAGCCCTGTCCATGCCCTGCTTAAAAGCTGCATCCACAAGGTCTGCAGCCCCGGTTTCATTTTCACTGCCCGGCATTTCTGAGCTTATGCTCCAGCAGCCGGTGAGCTCGTCACCACCTCTTTCCCATTTAAGGTCAACGGTATATTCAAAGCCGCCCCACCCTTCCTGGGTATAGGTGATCCTGTCATCAGTCCTGCCTATAGTACCTTCGTCATAGCCCAGGGCTGTCAGGTTGGTCTCTGTGGAAATATTTTTCTCAACACCTGTTTCATCGACGGTATAGGCAGGGGGTAGCAGTTCAGGAACCATGTCATTACCCAGCCTGTCGAAGCTGAACCATCCTGCCTGCCCGGCTGCATCGACAAAAATACGGAGGATAGTACCGTTCATCCATTTCACCTCGCACAGTGCTTCATCCAGGTACAGTCTCACGTATTCTGTTTCACCCAGCATACCGATATTGAATTCAAGTGCGCCGGCAGGTATTTTTGTGGGCCCAGGCCTTTCATTATAAGGTATATCCAGCTTGCCCTGGACGGCATCATAGGTATTGTTCTCCCACTGCCGGCAGACCCACTGGTAGTTATACTCTTCCAGGTCAAGCCCTGCCATGGGCCTGAGGTCCCACAGATCGGCCCTGTCGAGAGATATTCTCAGCTTATTGTCTTTCTGCCACACCAGTGCACCGAGCATACCGTTACCCAGTGGTATGCCCTCATCCCATGAAGTGGCAGGGTCTTCAAACACAAGGTCATGTGGCCCCCTTTCAGGAGAGATCCCGCCTGTGCATGCGGCAAGGAGCATCAGTGGGAAAAGCAACGGGTATATTTTTTTCATACAGGGTGTTTTGATTGTTCCTATAATAATCAGCCTGCGTGCAGGTGCGGCTGCAAGTATAATATTAGGAATAATATTTTTATTGGTCAAGGCAAATATTTAAAGTCCGTGCAATGCTTTACTTTTCAGGTAAAATCAAAGCCGGAGATGTAAGCGGGACACTCAAAGTATGTTTCCGTTTCCTCTTCTGTATAATTGATAAAATTGGCAAATACGAGTCCCGGGCTGCCATCGAGCATCCTGTTGAGGGCCCCCATATTCAACTTTGTTGCCGTCAGTTCATATAGCCCGCTCCTGTTATCGAGCCATGTCAGCCCGAGATTATATCCTTCGATGGCACAGACCGATTCCATAAGTTTCTCCAGGCTCTTTTCCCTTCCTTCCCTGCACCAGATAGCTTCAAAGACCAGGAACCTGAGCTCTTCGGGTTTGAATATCTTCTTAAAGCCGGGGGTCTTTGGCAGCAATTTCATCAATACCTTTCCCCTGAGCCCGGGCATATCTACAAGCCTGAAAGATGCAGGCACCACAGACAGTCCTGCCGATATTTCTTCATCTTCCCTCATCACATAGTACCTGTCATCATGGTAAATGAACTCCTCGCTGTAAAGTGTATGGCCGGCATAGAAAGAGGCAAGCCGTTTCTTCATGCTTTCCTTTTCCCCTTCCTGCAGCTTACTCACTCCTTCTGAGCGGCGTGGCCTGAAGCGGCTGAAGGCAATTGTCCGGAAGGTCCGGATATGTTTAAAGCCCAGTTGCTGTATTATATTCTTTGACCTTTCATTCCTGCTTTCCACGTAGGCATACACCACGTGCTTTTCATTCTCTTCATAGCCAGGGAAATCGAGCATGTGTGGTTTGCGGAAGAATGCCAGAACCTCATCTTTCCAGCTGCCTGGTTTTTTTGACGTGTCCCTTTGTTTTGTTCCTGCCTTTGCATTAAGTGCGGCCTGGAATCGTGGCAGGAAGGCCAGGTATCTCAGGTATGAGCCGTGACAGTTTTCACCCCTGCAGAGCATCTGCCTGTAACAGAATCCAACTGTCCCTGCCAGCCTGCCTTTAAGGTAGAGCGACACGAAACGAATATTATCGCAGTAGGCCTCCACCCTCTTCCGGATATTCATGAGCTTATACCTCATTCCACCCGTGGTGCCCAGCGTGGTATTGTCAAGCAGGCCGAGAATATTATCATCGGCATGCCGGCTTAGCCTGACATCAAGGTCGCGGTAACTGATAATGATTTTTCCTGGATTACTTTCCTTCATTGACCGGGTTTTTACTCCGACTCCTTATATAGGCTTCCGAATACTGTCCTTCATTGACCGGGATTTTACTCCGATTCCTTATCCAGGCTTCCGAATACTTTCCTGAGTATTGGTGAAACACGGGCATTTACATCTTCCCTTATTTTGAGCTCCTCGGCGGCTACTTTGACGAACATGCCGTCGAGGGCTTTAGCTGTCAGGTAATTACCCAGGTTCGTTTCCACCGGGTGTACACCTGCCAGTCGCCCCGCCAGCGATCCTGCGAATTTATTCCATTGCCCGGTAAGGGCATCCCATGAGTCCTGTGTTGATATTCCGCCAACGAGGTCTTTTTCAACGGATGCACGGATGCGGGGACTGTAAAGATTGAACAGCTCATCATAGGTTGTTTGCTTCAGGTACTGTGTTGCGGCATTATCTTCACCGCGAAGGATATCAAAGGCATCCCTTACGGTCATCTGCCTTATACTGTTGACAAAGATGGGTGCCACCTCCCTGGCAGCATCTTCAGCCGCCCTGTTGATGCGCAGTATAACATCATCAACAAGTTGCTGTCCACCCGGTATTTTGCTTATGTTATCAACAATCACAGAGGCCTCCTCGGGCAGGTAGATCTTTATTATTTCATCACCATAATAACCGTTCTGCCGGGCCAGCTCCTGAGCCGAGTTCCTGGCTCCGGTCATAAGGGCTTCTTTCAGACCTTCAACAACCTCGGCCTCGGTAAGGGGGGCACCGCCCGCAGCGCTGTTAAGGACTGTCATCAGTTCGGCACATGAGTTGAGCAATAAGAAAAGGGAAAGTGTTAAAGGCAATATTACTTTTTTCATCTGTTTAAGATTTTTATTTTTCTGAAGATGAATAAACTCTCGATAAATTTTAAAATTACTTCTTGAGCCCGCAGGCCCGGTTCACTGCTTAATTGATTTTGCAAGATAGAAAAATAAGCTGATATGCTAAGGATGACCAGGCTTATTCCCGCCTGCTGTCCATATGATCAAAAAAAGCCTCTGCCACCAGCAGGTCCTCAGCCGTGGTTATTTTTATGTTCTCCCTGTTGCCCTCCACCAGGTTTATCCTGTGTCCTGCCGCCTCAACAACAGAGGCATCATCGGTGAAAGAGGGACTGTAACTTCGTGCATAGGCAGTAAGAAGAATATCTGACCTGAAGACCTGCGGTGTCTGGATAAGAGCAATGGTGTCGCGACTGAGAGGGCGGCTGTTCTTTTCGGAGACTGTTTCGCGGATCGATTCGGGGGGCCTGACAAAGGGCACCGCATTGCCCTTTTTTCCTGCCATGGTGAAACACCTGTCTATTGTACCGGGACTCACGAGGGGCCTTACGGCATCGTGCACTGCAACCAGTGATTCCTGCCTTACCAGTGAAAGGCCGTTCCTGACGGAGTCAAATCGTTCCGGACCGCCGCTGATAACATGATGGGGGCGACTGAAATCATACCTGCTGCATAATTCCTTCCACCGGCTTTCACTACCCCCGGGCAGGACAATAATAAGCTCAATGCCAGGGTCATAGTCAGTAAACCTGGCAATAGTGTGAAAGATAACCGGCCTGCCGGCAAGCAGGAGGAATTGCTTGGGCAGGGCTGCACCCATTCTCACTCCTTTCCCCCCTGCCACAACAATAAGATACCTGTGGAAAACACTCATCAGACAAGCACTGTTGTTAATCAGGTATATAAAAACCTTTTAATGGTCTTCTTCGGTGTTTTGACAAACTCCTCATCACGGATCTTAACCTTTGAAATATTCATATACGAGGGAAGCTTGTCATTTATCTCTTTTCTTGTATTTTCATATATCTCAGCTAGCTGTGACTCTTCAATGCCATCCTTTTTCATCTGTTCAAAATCAGGGTATACAAGGGCAACCAGTTTATTCTCTTCCATGGTTACAACTGTTTCACCTACAAGATAGCGTGTATCGAAGAGCGATTCTATTTCTTCAGGGAAGATATTCTTGCCTGATGGTCCCAGCAGGAGACTTTTGCTGCGACCTTTAATGAAGATATTACCTTCCTCATCAATGATCCCCAGGTCGCCCGTATGCATCCATCCATCCTCATCAATAATCTCTTTTGTGGCTTTCTCATTTTTGTAATAACCGAGCATCACATTATCACCCCTGAGAATTATCTCACCGATCTCTTTCGTCGGGTCTGACGAATCGATTGTCACCTCGAGGGTATCCACAGGCCTGCCCGAGGC
>JAZBOI010000250.1:0-3070 GCA_036351095.1 Bacteroidales bacterium
ATTATATAGCTTTGCATTAATATTTATACTGATTATCATGGGAAACAACACAAGCGGACAGGAAGCAAACAGGCTTAATTTCCTGAGTGAATTTGAGGAATATGTAATAAAGGAAAAAGGTACGGAGGTGGCATGGACCGGTAAGTATAACGATCTTAAGGATGCCGGAACCTTTATCTGCAAGCAATGCGGCCAGGCCCTTTTCAGGTCGGAGGATAAATTTGACTCGCGCTGTGGCTGGCCCAGTTTTGATGATGAGATAGAGGGTGCCGTTAAACGTGTTCCCGATGCTGACGGTATGCGTACCGAGATCGTGTGTTCCAATTGCGGCGCACATCTTGGTCACGTTTTTGAAGGGGAGGGCTTTACCGACAAGAACCTGCGCCACTGCGTTAATTCGGTATCGATGGATTTTGTGGCGGGCGACCTGGATGAGGGAAGGTATGAGACGGCCATCCTGGCAGGAGGATGTTTCTGGGGTGTTGAGTATTATCTCCAGAAGATGGATGGTGTAAAATCAGTTGTCTCAGGATACACGGGCGGCAAGATCAAAAACCCTTCCTACAGGGAAGTGAGCACAGGACGTACCGGCCATGCAGAGGCTGTGAAGGTGGTATATGACCCGGATAAGGTGAGCTACGAGGAAGTATTGCGCACCTTCCTGGAAATTCATGACCCCACACAGGTCAACCGACAGGGACCCGATATCGGGGAACAGTACCGGTCGGCTATATTCTTTATGAATGATTACCAGAGGGAAATAGCCGTGAAGCTGCTTAATATACTGAGAGACAAAGGTTATGATATTGCCACCGAGATGACCAGGGCCGGCGAGTTCTACGAGGCTGAGCAATACCACCAGGACTACTACTTTGAGAAAGGGTCCACACCCTATTGCCACGGTTACGTCAAGAGGTTTTAGTCCTGCATAAATCCCTGCTTTTTCAGTACCTCAAGAAGCAGTCTTGAGAATGTCTCATTGTCACTTTTCTTATACCTTACATCGGTAAAGACCTGGGCAAGTGTTTCCAGTTCATTTTCTTCAATAAACTGCTTTGTATCTTCCCGTGCTTCTTTTTCAGCGTAGTAATTATCTATGTCTTTCTTTGAATAGTCATGGTACTTTTCCCTGTGAACTATGGCTTCCAGCGGGAGCCTGTCGACCTGCTCAGGGTCCTCGGCAGGCCAGCCCAGTGTTATCGTGGTTACGGGCACCACCCCCTCGGGCAGTTCAAGTATGTCTATAATTTGTCCTGCCATATAGGTGGTTGTTCCGAGGTAGCATATACCCAGACCCTTCTCCTCGGCAGCCACGCAGAAGGTCTGTGCTGCTATGATGGCATCTATGGCGGCTGTCATAAATGAGAGGAAGTTATCATAGCCCGGATCGGCCTTACGCTGCCTGCACCACCTGTTGAAGCGGTTGAAATCAGCGCAGAATGTAAGCACCACAGGTGCCTGCTCAACCATGGGCTGGTTAAAGTGGCAGGGGGCAAGCTTCTTCTTCATACTGCTGTCCCTTGTTTCTATAATGCTGTATACCTGCATATTGCCGGTCGTTGACGATCTGCATGCTGCATTAAGCAACTCGTCCAGCAGGTCAGGACTAATATCTTTATCTGTATATTTTCTGATTGTTTTGCGATTGTTCAGTGTTTTCAACATGATTTATAATACTTTTTAGATTATTCATTCAAAATCCACACCCAGTTCAGCTGCTACCTCTTTCAGGTCGTCCTTAACGGCGGGCACTATTTCGATACCTTCTTTCATTATCCTCTCCTCGGCTTCTCTTTCAGGATCGCCGGGTATAAGGACTTTTTCATATCCTTCGGCGGTCCTGCCACTACGGAATATCCTTATCCATTCATCCATCCTGTCGCGGAATTCTTCTGCCGGCATAAAGCCGTCTATCCGTACAGCCCCGAAGAAGTGGCCTGTACCCTTGCCTGTTTCCCTGTCCTTCCTGGGCAGGTAGGCCACCGCAGGTGGAACGAAAGGACCGAAATTGGCCCCGCTTACAACACCAGATAATATATCTACTATTGAACTCATGCAGTATCCTTTATGTGAGCCATGCAACCTGTCGCCTCCAAGCGGGACTATTGCGCCTCCCCTTCTTAGTATGGAGGGATCATCCGATGGATATCCCCTGTCATCCTGCACAAAGCCTTCCGGTAGTTTTTCACCTTTCTTTTCGACCAGGGCTATCTTTCCCCTGGCTATTGGTGTGGTGGCGAAGTCGGCCACGAAATCATGTTCTTTACCTGCCGGAACGGCAAAGGCCACCGGGTTTGTACCCAGCATACGCTCCACTGCAAAGGTGGGGGCAACGGTAGGGTTAGCGTTTGTTACACAAAAACCTGCCATATCATGTTTAAGAGCCATCATTGCATAATATCCTGCTATGCCGAAATGGTTTGAGTTGCGTGTGGCCACCCATCCTGAGCCTGCAACGCGGGCTTTCTCGATGGCTATTTCCATTGACCGCCTGGCGCCTATCATTCCGAAGGCACTGTCGGCATCTACCACCGCTGTTCCAGGTGTTTCATGCACTATCCGTACATCCGGTGAGGCCTTTATCCGGCCTTCCTTCCATAGTAAGAAATAGTCTTTTATCCTCAGCACTCCATGGGAGGGGATGTTTCTCAGTTCAGCTTTCAGCAGTATTTCAGAAATAGTTGCTGCATCCTGTGTGCTGCAGCCCATTTTTAAAAAAATGGAGCTTATGACATCGCTCAGGTAAGAATGACTGTACATAATGTTGTTTTTTTGTTAGACCCTGTGAATCACTGTGGATGATGCCTGGGCTGAAGGCATAAGCAGTACATCATCGATATTTACATGAGGCGGGAGATTTGCACAATAATATATTACATCAGCCACATCTCCTCCTGAGAGCGGTTTCATACCTTTGTAAGGTACTTCAGCCTTCTCGGTGTCGCCTTTGAAACGTACATCGGAGAATTCAGTTTTTACCAGGCCCGGGGCAACATTGGTGACTTTTATACCATGTTTGACCAGGTCGATCCGCATTGAGCGTGAGAGAGCATCAACAGCATGCTTGGAG
>JAZBOI010000251.1:0-3050 GCA_036351095.1 Bacteroidales bacterium
AGTGATACTGGGCTTGTTTTATTTCGGTCAGGACCAGTATCTTTCAAATGAGCAGGCTGTTTTGAATGCTGTTGATAATACCCTCGACTGGCTCAATGAATCAGGTTTCAGGAATGTTATCATCGAGGTAAATAATGAATGTGATATTGAATATGATCATGAAATACTGCAGCCCGGAAGGGTAGATGAACTGATAAGAAGGGTTAAGCAAAGAAAGTACGAAGGCTATGCATACCCTGTTGGAGTAAGTTTCAGCGGAGGCAGTCTACCTACGGTAGAGGTTGTGGAGACAGCCGATGTGATTTTTCTGCATGGTAACGGTGTTGATAACCCGTCAGATATAAGGGAAATGGTAAGACGCCTCAAGGTTATGCCTCAGTATAATGCCCAGCCCGTGGTCTTCAATGAAGATGATCATTATGGTTTCGACCTCGAAGATTATAATATGAGGGCGGCCATAGAATCATATGCTTCATGGGGATTTTTTGATTACCGCAGGGAGGGTGAAGCCTATGAAGAAGGATTCCAGAGTGTCCCGGTTGACTGGGGTATTAATTCCGAAAGGAAAAAAGCTTTCTTTGAAAAAGTAAAAGAGGTAACAGGAGAGTAGCTATTCGTTTTCAGCAGGTTTGAAAACAATATCCACAACATCTGCATCCTTAAAGAAAGAAGATGCTGCTTCCCTGATGTCTTCCCCTGTAAATCCTTTCAATATTTCCTCGTAGTTGGCAGGATCATTGTAATTTATACCACTCATGTAGTAGGTATAGAGCGTTGACAGCCAGTAGCTGTTATGCTGCCTGGATTCTTCCCTGTTTTTTAAAATGTTACTGACTGCCTTATCCAGGTGTTCCTGCCCGGGTCCTTCTTCAATAAGCCTGTTAATTTCCTCATATACTATTGATTTGAGGGCCTTGGCTCTTTCAGGGTCACAATCAAATGAAACAAGTGCACTGGCTTTATGAACAGGGTATTGCTGCAGTGAGACGGAAGCAGAAACCCCGTATGTTCCACCTTCTTCCTCCCTTATCTTTTCATTATAGATGATGTCCAGTATCCCATTAATTACCCTTGCTGCCTGCCTGTTGTAAGGATTGAATTCCACATCTTCCGAATAGCTTATGACAACAGTGGCTTTGGGTACCGCCAGGGGCATCTTTATAATTTTTTCAATCCTTCCTTCGGGTTGCCTTATGCCCCTGTCTATCCATTCTTCTGACCCGGGATAGCTTGTGAGGGATCCAATGTATTTTTCTGCCATCATTCTGGCTGTATCCTCACTGACATTGCCAACAATGAAAAAGGTATAATCATCAGCATCCCTGAACCTTTCAAGGTACAGCTCCCTGACTTTCTCAAACTCGATATCATCTATATATTCCTCATCAAGTATTCTTGCACGCGGGTGATAACCTGTCATGATGAGGGTGAGGGAATCCTGCATAATTTTTTGCGGATTATTATTCATGGTCTCCATCATTGCCCTTAACCTTGACGTTATGGCATCATGTGCCTCGCGGTCGAACCTTGGTTTTTCGAAACGCAGATACAGGAGCTGCATAAGTGTCTCGAAATCTGCCGGGGTGGAGGTACCGCTGAAATTTTCTGTTACTTCACTGAGGCTCATTGAGAGGGAGACTTTCTTACCTGCAAGCATTTTTTGCAGGCTTATATTGTCATAGCTGCCGGCGCCATAAGTCAGGGCGAGTGTTGACAGTAATGAAGCTTCGGGGATTAAGCTGTCATTAACAAGTGATGTGCCTCCAAAGGAGAAGGCATTAAGGGAAACATTGTCTTTTTCATAATCAGCTTTCCGGTAAATCACTTTTGCCCCGTTACCCAGGGTCCACTCCACTGCACCGAAATCAGGCAGCCGCCGTGTATCGCTTATACTGCTGCCAGGCAAGGTTTCATTTATAAGTGATTCGGCTGATACTGCTTCCTCATAAGCATCTACATCAGAGTTTTCGATGTCCTTTATTATATCCAGGGCTTCCTCTTTACCCAGGTAATGAATCCCTTCAGTTTCGGGTCCCTGCACAAAAAGGACCCTGTTCTTATCGCTGATCCATATTTTAGCCTTTGAGGATACTTCTTCCAGGCCTATGCCTGGTACTGTTTCCTTCACTTTCTGGTATTCGTAGTTTACCGATGGCAGTGGCTCATTAATGAGGAAATGTTGCTGTATGCTGGAGGCATAGGAATCATTATCGATCTTATCCCTTTCCCTGTAATAATTCTCCCAGTTGGAGAGCATTTTTGATTTTGCCCTTTCCAGTTCACCTTCGGTAAAACCATGTCGCCTGACCCTTTCGGCTTCGGTGTAGATAGCCCTGAAAGCTTTTGCCCCTTCACCCTGCCTGAAGCTTGCGCCCAGACTGAAAACATCATATCCACGTACGAAACTGCTGTAGCTCACCGAACCCATAATGAAGGGCGGACTGCCTTTCTGGAGCAGTTCGTTTATCCTTTCAGACATCATTGAATTGAAAAGGGTTCTAATATATTGCTCCCTGAGATAGTCATTGTTTTTTTCACCGGCGTTTATAGCCCTGTGTTTAATATAGAGGTCTACTGCATTCTGTGAAGCTTCCCTGTCAGTTGCAAGCACATAGCGTGTATCACTATGTTCGGGCACCTCGAAGAAAGGTCTTTCAGGGGGATTATCAACTGCCGGTATCTTTGAGAACATGCCTGTAACCTTCTTCTCCATGACATCAGGATCAAAATCACCCACAATGGCTATTGCCTGCAGGTCAGTCCTGTACCATTTATGGTAGAAATCCCGTAGTGTGTTGTAGTCAAAATTTTGTATTACATCGAGGTCGCCTATTATGTCCCTTTTTGCATATTTTGACCCTTCGAGCAGTACGGGCAGGAATTGCCAGTTCATCCTGAATTGTGCTGTACGGCGTGTTCTCCATTCTTCTGTGATGACACCTCTTTCAGCATCTATCTCCTCTTCAGTGAGCAGTAGATAATTTGACCAGTCGTTTAGAACGAGCAGGCAGGTATCTAGCAGTCCCGGGTTATCAACGGGCACATCACTG
>JAZBOI010000252.1:0-2736 GCA_036351095.1 Bacteroidales bacterium
ACCCTGGCAATGAACAGGATAAGGTTGAAGTATGAAGCCCTGTCCACAGAGCTTAAAGAAGCCGGGCATACCCTGGAAGAGCTTTTCCTTATACCTGAAACAGCTGAAGTTAAGGATGAGTTCAACAGTTTCATAATGAAATTCGGACATTTAAGCGACAGTGGCAATGACTTTTCAGTAAGTAAGTGGGAGGAATACCCGGAACTTTTATTCGACCTTATTAAACAGAGTCCCGAAGTATCTGCCAGCCTTAAGCTTGTTGGTTTCAATGAGCTCATTGGTTCAAAAGCCGGGTATAAAAGATTGAGCAGGCTTTATCAAAAAGCTGGCAGGTATAAAATATACAGGGAAGAGATAAGTTCCCTTTATGTATTTGGCTACGGCTTGTTCCGTTATCTTTTTCTGAGCCTTGGGAAAGAATTTAAAGAAAGGGGCATTATTGCTTCAGAAGATGATATTTTCTACCTGCAAAAATCGGAAATCGATGAAATAGTCAGGGGGATCGATGTAAACAGCAAGGAACGGCTTGATCAGTTGGTGGAACATAGGAAAGATGAGATAGAAGGGGTAATTGACGAAATCAATCCGGACAGCACCGGGCGGCCTGATCAGCTGGCGGAACAGAGAAAGGCTGAAATAAGCGGGATAATTGACAGGAACAATGGAAACAGCACCGGGCGGCTTCATCATCTTGTTGAAGAAAGAAAAGCGGATATGGAAGCGTCAAAGGATATTGTTCTTCCTCCCGTTATTTATGGCGATGAGGCCCCTGTTCTAGAAAGGGAAAAGATTAAGAATATCAGGGGTGTAGCTACATCTTCAGGGTCGTTCCGTGGCAGGACAAAGATAATCAGGGGTATATCCGAATTTGCCCGGGTGAATAAGGGTGATGTAATAGTGATCCCTTTCTCAGACATAAGCTGGACACCTATCCTTGTTAAAGCCGGGGCCATTGTATCAGACTCGGGCGGTATGCTCTCCCATTGTTCTATAATCGCCAGGGAGATGGGCATACCTGCCCTTGTTTCGGTAGAGGATGCCTGTTCACTGCAGGATGATATTTATGTTACTGTTGACGGATCAAACGGAATTTTAACTATCCATGATTATGAATGAATTTATTGCAAGCCTTCAGAGCCATCCCTGGATAATTATTGTTGCAGCAATAGTTATCGGTTATTTGCTTGGGTCGATTTCCACTGCAAGGATAGTCTATTACCTGGTAACCGGATCCAGGGATTATTCACCCTTTTCCGAAACTAATCCTGCAGGGGAAGAATATGTGGTGGACCTGGTAAGTGCAACATGGGTATCAAAGAAAACAGGGAAGAAGCATGGCTGCATAGCAGCTATTCTCGATATGATAAAGGTAGCCCTGCCAACCCTTTTGTTTAAACTTTTATTTACCGGTCACCCTTATTTCCTCATTGTGGCCCTGGCAGGTATAGCAGGTCATATTTACCCTGTCTACCATGGTTTTAAGGGTGGCCGTGGAGAGTCACCTATGATAGGAGCCCTGCTCGTTATTAACTGGTATGGCCTCATTATTGCAAACCTGGCATCAAGTATCCTGGGTTATATAGTTGGCAGTATAATGGTCCTGAGATTCAGCACCTATGCTTTGATAATAATATGGTACTGGTTTCACTTCAGGGATATTTACTATGTTATATTTATGGTGCTGGTTAATTTCCTGTTCTGGTTTTCAATGCGTAAAGACATGCTGGAATTCTGGGATGCAAAGAAAAACAGGGGAATAAAGTACAAGGAAGAACAACTTTCAGAATATATGATGATGGGTAAAAGTACCGGACGATTTATGGATAAATATGGTCTTTACCAGGTAATAAAACGATTAATAAAGAAAAAAAGCAAACAGGAATAAGTTGTGCTTATGTATAGAAATCTCTTCATAATAATTGCTTTATCGACGGTATCCTTTCTTCCTCTGAATGGACAATCCGGGGTTTTTGACCTTAACAACATGATCAGTGCCCGTGCTTCCCTCAATGTTACCGATTCTGTTATGTATAACCTGGGAGGGAGGTATATTCCCGAAGTCACATTAACAAAAGATCTTAAAAACGACCGTATACTTGATATGAAGCTTTCTGCCAGCGGCTATGCCAGCATTGAGTTAAACGGCCAGGGATCTGATGGGCACACTTACAGGCTGAAGCCTTACCGTATGTGGATACGTTACAGTTCGCCCCGCCTGGAGATAAGGGCAGGTCTCCAGAAAATCAGCTTCGGCTCGGCATCAGTCTTACGTCCCCTGATGTGGTTTGATAAGATGGATTTCCGTGATCCACTGCAGCTAACAGATGGTGTGTACGGACTGCGGGGGCGCTACTATTTTCAGAATAATGTAAATATCTGGTTATGGGCTCTTTACGGTAACGAGGGGACTAAAGGCTGGGAAGCGGCTCCCACACAAAAGCACAGGGCTGAATATGGTGGCAGATTCCAGGTACCACTGTTTACCGGTGAAGTCGGCCTGAGTTACCACTACAGGAAAGCTGACTTTTCTAAATTTTATATCGCTATGCCGGAAGTGAGCGATCCTTTTTTCAGGCAGGACCTGCTGGGACTGGATGGCAAGTGGGACATAGGACCGGGAATATGGTTCGAATATACCTGGAAGAGGAATGATAAGATGAACACTCTTTTTGCCAGGGATGAGCACTTCATAAACCTGGGTATGGATTATACCTTTGGCCTGGGAAATGGCTTAAA
>JAZBOI010000253.1:0-11655 GCA_036351095.1 Bacteroidales bacterium
AGTTTGTATTTCAAGATAATACTTCATCCAGTCTCCCGGGTCAATCCATCCAACATTCAATCCTCCACCCTGGTCGGTGCAGTTCTCTGTGTCTATCCCGGACATCTCAAAATAATCCTCCGCCTCAATGCGGCCCGGAACAGCCAATGGTGTTCCGTAATTCTTAAAATTATTGAAAATGAAAAGATTGCTGAATTCCAGGATAGTACCTGAAACTGACTGTATCTCACCCCCACTGAAGCTCAGTGTCAATAAAGTGTTTTCCCCTGGAATATTTTGTGACAGACTGATCTCAATCATCGAACTATCATACCCGGGAATACTTACTTCACTTACCAGCCCCGGCATCTCCACTTTGTCAAAACTTAGCCGGAAATTTCCAGGAAGGACATTCATAAGGTCTATTTCACCGGATAGTTTCAGGAATATTTTTGATCCCTCATCATTGCTTGTTGCTGCAAGAGGCACCAAACCTGTTTCCGGGCCAGGTGCCGGAAAACTATCAAGACCATGTTCGTAGCTGAAGAGCGGGTCATAATCCGGATCGCCCATGTTTACAGGTACCTGCTCCATATATGCGGGCCAGGAATGACTCAATCTGCCTGTCGGAACATAATCCCCGAACAGGACATCAGCTATGCCGTCTCCTTCCGTCCCGGGAAGCCATGCAGCAAAAAGGGCGTCAGAGTACGGCAAAACATCACCTATAACCATGGGCCTGCCGGAGATAAGAATAGTTATTACTTTAAGTCCCTTTTCCTTCAGGGCCCTGACCATATTTACATCACCCTGGTCCAGGCGCAGGGATGTCCTGTCTCCCACACCTTCAGCATAGGGATCTTCCCCGATCACTGCGACTGCAACATCTGCCTCTCCGCTGTAATTGCCTGTCTCAGAATAAATTATTTCGCTACTCCCACTTACTTCCCGGAGACCTTCAAGGATAGTCGTACCTATGGTGATATCACCGTTTGATCCCTGCCACGAAATTGTCCAGCCTCCGCATTGAGCCCCCAGGTCATCAGCTCTTTTCCCGGCAACAAGTATTCTTTGCCCTTCTTTTTCGAGGGGCAGGGCATCATCACCTGCAGAAAGTAGAACCAGTGATTCTCTTACCGCCTGCCTGGCGACTGACCTGTGCTCTGCTGATCCTACCGTTGGGATAAGGGAACGGTCAGCCAGCGGTTCTTCGAACAGGTTCAGGAGGAATTTCTGTTTCAGTATCCGGCTCACCGCATCGTCAATACGTTCTATTGATACTTCGTTGGTTTGCACAAGGTCTTTTAATATGCTTATGAAATATATATAACGGTCCGGTACCATAACCATGTCTATACCTGCGTTTATAGCCCTTTTTACGGCTGTCCGGTAGTCTTCATCCACCTGGTCAACACCTTTCCAGTCAGAAACAATAAAACCTTCAAAACCCAGCTCATCCTTCAGAACATCGGTCAGAAGGTAATCATGTCCGTGCAGTTTCTCCCCGTTCCAGCTGTTATAGGAAGCCATTATTGAACCAACACCTGCATTTATTGCATCAATATAACCGGGCATATGAACTGCCCTGAGTTCTTCCTCGCTCACCCGGGTATTACCCTGGTCGTCACCTCCGCTTGTTCCACCATCACCAACATAATGTTTGGCGCAGGCAAGTATGGTCTCAGGTAGCGACAGGTCAGATCCCTGGAGCCCTTCCACTGATGATTCTGCCATCAGCTTTTGTATCTCCGGGCTCTCACCAAATCCTTCATAGGTCCTTCCCCATCTCTCATCCCTGGGAACGGCTATGCAGGGACTGAAGGTCCAGTCAATACCCGTGGCGGCAACCTCCCTGGCGGTAACCTGGTTAACTGCCCTGACAAGATCACTGTTCCAGGTACATCCCAGGCCAATATTATGCGGGAAAATGACCGCTCCATAGACATTATTATGACCGTGAACGGCATCAACACCATAGATAAGCGGTATCCCGAGTCTTGTTTTTAATGCTTCTTCCTGGTACAGGTCATACATATCTGCCCAGCCGGTAACATTATTTTCCGAAGGAGCAGATCCTCCTCCACTGAGTAAGGATCCCAGTTTATAGTAGGAAATATCAGATAATTTTTCGAGTGCTCCCCTTTCAGCCTGCGCCATCTGCCCTATCTTCTCATCCAGGGTCATCAGCGCCAGCAGGCTGTCAACCTTCTGGTCGATAGTCAGACCCTGGCCACTGCTTACTGATGAAAGTAACAGGAGGCACCAGGCAATAGCTGATTTATTGACGGCCGTCATCCCGCCAAAAATAAGAAATCCCTCGTCAATTAGTAAATATTCTACCGCTTAAGGTCTCACTCAACCCTCTTCCATGGGCACGATATTTGTAGTTTCTTACAGTCAACCCTAAACCCTGTTCCCATGAAGAAACATTATGCATTGCTGATGTCCTTGATAATCAGTAGCCTATTGACAGCAACATATTCCCAGGACCTGTCTGTGGGCTTTCGCAGCGGTATAAACTTTTCAGATATACATGGTAATTTCCCAATAGGCAAATGGGAATTCAAGCCCGGACCTTCCCAGGGCTTTTTCGCAGACTATTCACTCACACCCGTAATAAGCCTGAAGGGAGCAATATCTTATTCCACCGTTTACTATGAGTATCACCCCTACGCAGGCGGCTACAATATTCCCCTTGCCAATATGCTATCGAGCTATTCCCAGGACTATGTGATCTGGCACTACCCCATAAAGGAAATGATGAATTTCAGCTATCTCACAATACCCGTGCAGCTGGGTCTGACCATCCCTTCCAGGCCCGCACTGACTGTATCGGCAGGTGCTTATTACTCCCTTATGGTTGATCATACTTTCCAGAATATCTACAGCGACACGGAGGTAAAAAAAAGTGATATAGGCTTTGTTTATTCCACCGGTATTGGCTACCCCTTTTCAGACAGGCTGGAGGCCTCACTAAGTTTAAGCTACCTGACGGGACGAAGGGAATTCATAAAAGATTCACGCTACAGGAATGGGTGGAGCGATGTGTCCTTTGGGCTCTCTTACGATCTGGTCCCTGGAAAAAGGAAGCATCGTGGTGAAAAAAGCGATACACTTAATAATAATATCTTCCTGCTATACCGGGCTGGCACCGGCGTCTCATGGAACTCTGGCACGGTGAACCGGGAGAAATACTCGCCACTGGCGGCGTACTCGGTGGGATTTGATGTGGGCATTAGATTGTCGCAAAGAATGTACTTCCGCACCGGACTGTCCTACGACAGGCAGGGCTTTGCCCTTCGCGACTCCAGCGATATGTTCAATCGCTATTATATTGAAGGAGCTGCTGACTATGCGGTGGATACGAGGATCAGTGCCGATTATGTGGTGATACCTGCACTGCTTGAATACCAGGCAGGGGAAAAGATAAAATACTATTTCAATACAGGACCCTACCTTGGGGTGAAAATAAACGCCCGGACAGCAGGAAAAGCAATATCTTTTGAAACAGGCGAGGGATATTATAACCTTGAGAAAATAACAGTCTATGATGATACAGGCAGCATAATTTTTGATAATGATATTGGCTGGGTGGCCGGTATGGGCCTGGTTATTCCGCTTGGGGGCAACTCGATGTTCGATATAGGGATGAAATACAGGCATGGCTTTTCCGAAGTGTATGATATAAAAGAAGCAGAGGGGGAACATGTTGATAGTGATGAGGGAACATTTATACGAAACAGCTTGCTTACACTGAATTTCGGACTGAGGGTCCCGGTATTCAGGAAATAATGATTAAGGATATGAAAAATCAGTATATTATTCCTCTTATTATAACAGCTATGCTGTCATCATGCTCACCGGACCCTTCTACTGATCTGCTGGCCAGTTACGGCTTCGGTTTCCTGGAAGGCAATGAAGAACGACTCCTGGCAGGCGAGACAAGCGGTAGCACATTGAATTATTATGTATACACCGACGAGTATTCCAGGGCCGACTCCCTGATGGTAGTCTTCGAAGCACTTACGGGAGGAGGAAGTGTGACCCAGGAGAATGATTATATCCTCCCTGGCGACACCCTGGAGGCTCAATGGCAGCTGGGCTCCGATGAAGTGAAGCAGGTCCTCGAGGCTTCGGTTTATGACAGGCAGGGCAATCATCTCTCCTTCGCGCGGCGTAGCGCCTATGGATTCAGGGAGAATGAATGGGACGCGATTAATATCTTTCCCGATGGCAATATGAGGGACATGGTGGCCGACACGGCAGCCGGCATGACACTGATGATCAGCAATATGTTTTACAGGCAGGGCGAAAGGTATTTTCTATGGAGACAGGTAATTGACCCTATCTTTGCTGCTGCCGGCATGCCTATAACAGTTGAGATAGACAGTGACGGTGTGGTATATGTATCGACATGGACGGGTGAGGTGCTCAGCAGCAATGATCACGGGCAGTCATGGACCACCTGCACAAAACCTTATCCGGAGCGCTACCAGTATGTTTATAACTACGTGGCTAACGATAACAGCCTCTGGTCTTTTGCCCCTGGCTACCCCGTGAAACGTTCACTCGATGGAGGCGACACCTGGAATGAGATGGATGGGGACCTGGGCGACGTCGGCTTCGGTGATGTTTTCAGACTGGATAATGGCAACCTGGTCTATCACGGCTCAGACTGCTGCAGCCTGTATATGTCGGATGATGACGGTCAGTCATGGACAAACATTCCCACCCCCGGTTATTCAGTGAAACTATTCGTGGGTGAGAATGATGAGCTGATAATTGTAACCCAGGAATCCGGTATGAGCATCTACCATTCGGACGACTATGGCACTACCTTTACACTGGTGCACAGGGTGATGCCACAGTTCGGGACAGTAATGCACAATACCTTCACCGCGTATGGCGATTTCTATTACGTCCTTATACCGGGTTTTGGCATCCTCAAAACATACGACCTCCAGGAATATGAAAATTACTGGGTAAACACGAACCTCATGGATCTCTTCATTGACCATAACGGGGTGCTGATCGCTAAAGACCATGATTATGAAACGGTTTATTATCGAAATAACACCGATCGTAATTTTTATTTTAGATAATTTGCTCCGTCTGAAAAGTTTGAATATTTTTCCTCTCGATTTACTGGACAAAAGATGCAAGGCCGGAAATTTATATTAATTGCTGTTTTAGCGCTTACTTTTTTACATGGCAAGGCTCAAACAGTTGAACTGTCAGAAATAAATGATCTGGCCGGTCGCTTTATCAATGAATATTTTCCAGGTAACAATTATCAAATATCACAGCTTGTCCCCCATTACGTGGATAACGAACCGGTAATTTACTACCTGCCACTATACCCTGAAGGATGGATCTTGCTCTCAGCAGAAAGGAAAGCTGCCCCGGTATTGGGATTTTCTTATGAAGGGGCACTGGATTACACATCCGTTTTTTCCGGCCATGAACCGGCAGGGGAATGGCTTAGGGATGTTTCGGAAATAATACTGGACTATTCCGGTGACACTACCCTGCTGCCGCATCCTGACTGGAAAAGTGAGTTTGAAAGCAGCAAAGGGGTAACCGTAAAACCACTGATATCTGCAAAGTGGGGACAGGGGTCAGGATGGAATTATTATTGCCCACAGGATACTGAAGGCCCCGACGGGAAGGCCCTGGTAGGCTGTGTTGCCGTTGCCATGGCCCAGGCACTGAGTGCCTTTGACTGGCCTGAAAATGGTGAAGGGGAGAATACTTACCAGCATTATGTTTACGGAGAAATATCCGTAAATTATTCTGATTCCGTTTACCTGTGGCAACTGATGGAAGATATAACTGCAAACAGGCATGCTGCACTATTGCTTTATCATTGTGCCACCTCTGTAAATATGGACTTTGGACCGGAAAGTTCTTCGGCAAATACATCTTCTGCCGTCGATGCTTTTAAGAATCATTTCAGGATTTCATCCAATATTAAGTATAACAGCAGATATGAATATGGCATCGTAGCCTGGGAAGAACTGATGATACAGGAACTGGTGGCAGGCAGACCTGTTATTTACAGGGGAAGGTCAGATGACGGAAGCAGCGGTCATGCTTTCAATGTTGATGGAGTTGTGAACAGTACATACTTCCACGTAAACTGGGGATGGGATGGCAAAAGTAACGGTAATTTCCTTCTGCATGAACTGAACCCTACCTCAACAAGGAGTTATAACGCCAACCAGGAAGCAATAACCGGCATTGCCCCTGCGCAGACAACTGCAATCAGTCATACCGGTGCTCCCGGATTCAGCCTTTATCCAAATCCGGCCGGTGATATTCTTTACTTGAGTCCGGGAAATGATTCCGGCATAAAATCGTGTACTGTATATTCAGCGACAGGTTTCCCCGTTCTGCGTGTGGACAATTTTAGTGGAGAGGCGCTTGATATAAGCGGCCTGCAACCGGGTTTTTACATTCTTAACATCATCTATGGTGACAACAGCAGGGAGAGCTCCAAATTTATAAAGGCACAGAAATAATTAACGGATGCACCGTTCATATATACCCGTACAAAGGCCTTGCTCCCGGGAGCCTTGAAGCCTTATGCTAACATAATAAGCACTGATGATGAAGCACAATATACCATGCTTGATTTTTTTCCCGCTTGCACTCTTCTTTTTTTCCTGCCAGCCAGAACCCCGTGTATTATGGCAGATAGGGGAAGCAGATAACAGCGCCGGCGAATTTGCACTTTCCTACGATACATACGAGCAGTTTCTCGATCAGGATTTCGGATGGGAAGATGGATATTATCTTATCGGCCATTCAAATGAAAAAGAGGACTGGCCCTTTATCCTGCCGGGACCATCCGACCAGTGGGGAGGAACATGGGGAACAGCTGGCTGGCGTTCCCATACACTGACCATCCTTTACGGGATGCAGGAGGTGCCGCGGAAAGGTAGCTTTACCCTTACTGTTGACCTGGTAAATAACCACAGGGATGATCCGCCCGTCTTTAAGATCACGGTCAACGGTAAAGCATGGAAATACAGGCTCCCGGAAGGAAAAAGCAATGATATTACAGGTGATGCTGTCTCCGATACTTCGGAATATATTATAAAGATAGCTCTACCCGGGGAATTAATACGGGAAGGGGGTAATGAGATAAAACTTACTACCCTCCAGGGCTCATGGTTAAGTTTTGACCAGGTAAAAATGACCGGTCCCGGAAAAGCTCAACTAAAGAACCCGGAAGATCTCTTTGTCAGAAAAGTTGAAGCTGCGGATTATGGGACAGAAAATATTAACGGCCCGGCACAAGCCCTCCTTGTGGATATAGAACACCTGGAAGGGACGCCGGAGCTGCAGGTCGATCTGGATGGTGAAACAATATTCACGGAAGTCCCTGTAAAAGGACGCTATATTTATGAAGCACCAATGCCGCCGGTCGATTCCGTACAGGAAAGCAGCTACCGTATTTTTAGTAATGGCAGCCTCATTGACGAGGGGACAATCCTGCGAAGACCGGTGGAAGCGGTCACCCCGGCAGACTATGTAGACACAAAAATGGGAACTGCTCATTCACGCTGGATGATAGCACCCGGACCGTGGATGCCTTTCAGCATGGTTAAGCTCAGTCCCGATAACCAGAACAGTGGATGGCAGGCTGGCTATGATCCTGTTTTCGAAACGATAGGCTGCTTCAGCCATATACACGAATGGACAATGGCAGGACTGGGTCTTATGCCAACGAACGGCCCCCTGGTAACTGCGATAGGTGATGAACGCAAGCCGGGTGAAGGCTACCGTTCACGCATTGATGCGGAAACGGAAGAAGCCCCGCTGGGCTACTATAAGGCGGAACTGGCTGACTATGGGATTACTGCTGAACTGACTGCAACAACACGATGCAGCTTTCAGCGTTACACTTTTCCAGCGGATAAGAAAGGATCACGTGTGCTTATCGACCTGCAGATACCGGCGGAATATAGCTATGAACTTGAGGAGGTGCGTATAGAAAAAACAGGGGAAAACAGGATCGAGGGCTACAGCAAACAGCACACTCCCAATACATGGTCCGGGGGAGTGTCGCAGGAATATACTGTCCATTTCGTTCTTGAGTTTGACAGGCCAATAAAGAAAATAGGGTTCTGGACAGAAAAAGGCATTGTCGGGGATGTATCACTGCTGGAGGCTTACAACCCGGATGATGCCGGTGCCTTTGTTGAGTTCGATACAGGAGAAAACCCGGTGGTACAGGTCCGTTCAGCTATCTCCTATGTCAGCCCGGAAAATGCTGCAATGAACCTGGAACATGAGATCAGCCGGCCTTTTGGCTGGGATTTCGAAGCGGTCCGGCAGAACAATATAGATTCCTGGAATGACCTCTTTGAACGGGTGGAAATAAGCACCGTCGACAGCCATGAAAAGCGCCGCTTTTATACGAATATGTACCGCGCTCTTTGCAGCCGCAACATTTTCAGCGATGTGGACGGCAGGTGGGTGGATTCAGGGGAGCGCATACAACAGATGGAAGACCCCTCATCCCCTGCACTCGGATGTGATGCTTTCTGGAACACTTTCTGGAACCTTAACCAGTTCTGGAACCTGGTAACACCCGAATGGAGCAATCGCTGGGTCAACTCCCAGCTGGCAATGTACGATGCAGGCGGGTGGCTGGCTAAAGGACCGGCCGGGATGGAATATATACCGGTGATGGTGGCCGAACATGAAATACCACTTATTGTGGGTGCCTACCAGATGGGGATACGCGATTTTGATATTGAAAAAGCCTTTGAAGCCGTCAAAAAAATGCAGACCACCCCTGCGCGGGAAGTGGATGGGGGCTTTGCCGGCAACCGAGACCTTCTGCCCTACCTTGAATATAATTATGTACCTTACGATAAAGGACGCTTCTCCAATACCATGGAGTATTCCTTTGATGACTGGACCGTCAGCCAGTTTGCCCTATCACTTCGGAAGGAAGCCGACCATAAGACCTTCCTTGAGAGGGGATATTACTGGAAGAATGCCATTGATGCGGAAACAGGTTATGCACGCATGAAAGATTCAAAGGGCCGGTGGCTACCCGACTTTGATCCGTACAAGTCAGGCGCCAACCACCACTACGTGGAGGGCAATGCCTGGCAGCTCACCTTCTTTGTTCCCCAGGATGTGCCGGCACTGGCCGAAGCTATCGGCAGGGAACGTTTTATTGAACGCCTCGAATGGGGCTTCCGGGAAAGTGAGAAATTACGCTTCAACGGGAAGCGAGACCAGTACTGGGACTACCCGGTGGCCCATGGCAACCAGCAATCGATGCACTTTGCCTTCCTCTTTAACTGGGTGGGCAAGCCCTGGCTGACACAGAAGTGGTCAAGGGCAATAGTGGACCGCTACTACGGGTATGGCCTGTCCAACGCCTACCTTGGCGACGAGGACCAGGGTCAGATGAGTGCATGGTTCCTGATGGCCTCACTGGGCCTGTTCCAGACCGATGGCGGGTGCAGCTCGGAGCCGGTATACGAGATAGGAAGCCCTATCTTTAAAAGGGTTGTGATAGATCTCGGTAAGCGATACGGGCGGGGAGATGAATTTATTATCGAGGCGAAAAATACTTCACGCATCAATAAGTACGTACAGGGAGCTATCCTCAACGGAAAAGCCCTGGATGATTTTAAATTTCCGGCCAAAGAGCTGCTTAAAGGCGGAAAACTGGAACTGGAGATGGGTCCCCGGCCCAATGAGAACTGGGGTCTTGGTTGTTGACAGGGAAGCGTGTCGCAGATAGATTACGTTGAATATCTTCAGGCACAATACACTGAACCTCAAATGCCAGCCTGTTTTTTATCCTGTGAAGGTATTTATATATTATTCGTATCTTTAAGCATATACAATAATCAGGATGCCCCACGACGTATTCATAAGTTACTCGAGCGTTGATAGAGAAGCAGCTGATACAGTATGTTCAATCCTGGAAGAAAAAGGTATACGCTGCTGGATTGCTCCGAGAGATATTACACCCGGCCTGCCCTTTGCAGAGGCCATTATCGATGGTATAAAATCCTCAAAAGTCTTTATACTGGTCTATTCCTCAAACTCAAACCACTCTTCCCAGGTTATTAAAGAAGTGGACCGGGCTGTGCACCACGGCCTGTCTATTATTAACCTTCGCCTGGAAAATATTCCACTGTCGAAGCAACTTGAGTATTATATCAGTGATGTACACTGGCTGGATGCCCAGAAGCCTCCACTGGAACAATACATGGACAGGTTAAGCACGGTGGTTCAGATGCTTCTGGCGATGGATGAGGTCGATAAAGGAGATATTGAAGAAGCCCTAAAGAACGAAACCATAAAACAAGAAGAGCCAGGTAAACCTGTCAGGAAAAATGCTGCACGAAAGATTCTAATCCCGGTAATCGCTATATTTCTTCTTTTAATAATCCCTCTGGCAATATTCTTCTTCAACAGAAAGGCTAAAGTCAGACAGGTCAGGCAGGAAGTGATTCCGGAAATCGAACGGCTGATAGGAGAAAACGATGTTTGGCGCAACCTTGTAAAGCCCTATCGGCTGGCAGAGCAGGCCGAGGCTGTCCTTGGCGACGACCCTGAGCTTGCGAAACAGTTTTCACAGGTGTCCCTGAGGATAAATGTCATAACAGATCCTCCCGGAGCCAGGGTGTATATGAAAGAATATGTTGACTCAACAAGAGATTGGACATACCTGGGGATAACGCCCCTGGATAGTGTCCGGGTCCCCGTAGGAATTTTCCGCTGGAAATTGGAAAAGGAAGGTTATGAGCCGGTTCTCGCAGCAGCTACTACATGGCAAATAGGGATAACAGAGAATAATTTGCCTACTGTTGTTCCCAATGATTTTAGCCGACGACTAGACCCTGTCGGAAGCACACCTAAAGATATGGTACGGGTGCCTTCAACTGAACTGGAAATTGGAAAATTAGGCGATTTCTTAATCGGTCGATACGAGGTGACAAACAGGGAGTACAAGGCCTTCATTGACAATGGTGGGTACCAGAACAAGGAGTACTGGAAATATGCTTTTGTAAAGGATGGAAATGAAATTAGCTGGGAAGAGGGCATTAAGCAGCTTGTGGATAAGTCAGAACAACCGGGTCCATCAACCTGGATAGGGGGTGATTATCCCGCTGGACAGGGCGATTATCCTGTGTCAGGACTATGCTGGTACGAGGCTGCAGCATATGCAGAATATACCGGAATGAGCCTGCCTACTGCCTACCATTGGGCTGTGGCTGCCGGAAGATTCACGACTATGCTCCAGGTTCCCCAGCTTGGAGGCTTTGCCATACTGGCCCCTTTCAGCAATTTCGCCAGGCAGGGAACGGTAGCTGTGGGCAGCATGTCAGGGATCACCGCTTATGGAGCACATGATATGGCCGGGAATGTCAGGGAGTGGTGCTCGAATGAAACAAAAATGGGAAGGATAATCCGTGGTGGCAGCTGGGAAGATAACACCTACGAATTTGAAAACCTCAGGCAGGCACCAGCAATGGACCGGTCGCCCAGAAATGGAATTCGACTGGCATTTTATCCTGATTCAGAGGCTATTCCTAAGGAGGTGTTTGAACCGATGCAGCTTACACAACCCATCGATATCCATGAAAGAGATCCTGTACCGGATGCCATTTTCAGGGTTTACAAGGAACAATTCGG
>JAZBOI010000254.1:0-4830 GCA_036351095.1 Bacteroidales bacterium
CCCCGGCCCATTTGCAGGTGCTGTGAAACCTGTCCATTCCCGTCATATCTATGTAATGCTCATCAACGGATGCCTTTTCATAGGCAGGGGCCTTTTCAGCAATGATATCCGTTACCGTCCTCGAATACCTGGAATAGGATTCCATGTCGCCCCTGATGAAAACTGCTTCGGGACACAGGTTGCGGGCCATCCGCATGGGCATGGCGGAACTTACCCCGTAACGGCGCGCTTCATAACTGCATCCGGCTACCACGCCGCGGTCAGACAAGCCCCCGATGATCACGGGTATACCCTCGAGCCGACTGTTTTTCAGCCGCTCAACCGACACGAAAAAAGTGTCAAGATCCATATGTAAAATCGTGCGTTCCATTCTTTAAATATTTTTGCTCCCACGGCCATAATTAGCGCCCCCTTTATTGCAAGCCCGGCTTTGCCTCAGCAAACCCGGCTCTGTCTCAGTAACAGCTAGGCTTTGCCCCGCGCCCCACCTGTAAACTTTTTTCAACTTTTCCCTCAATTTTTTTATCCCTTCACTTGCATATATTGATACAAAAGCATATATTTGATTAGAAATTAATCAAATTTGTGACTATAATATAATCAGTAATTATGAATTTTGCAAAAAATATCAAGTTTCTTCGCAGGAGAAAGGGCAGGACGCAGGATGATGTGGCATCGGCGCTGGGATTAAAGCGTTCAACGCTCAGCGGTTACGAAAATAATGTTGCCGAACCGGGTATTGACGTGCTTGTGGCTTTCTCAAAATATTTTGAGATTGCTGTCGACACCCTGCTGAAGATGGATCTCAGTAAGCTTAGCGAAAGCCAGCTGGGAGAGCTGGAGCGGGGTTTTGATGCTTACCTCAGCGGCAGTAAACTGAGGGTGCTGGCAACGACCGTTGATGAAGGCAACAGGGAGAATATCGAGCTCGTTCCGGAAAAGGCAAAGGCAGGTTATATGACAGGTTATGCCGACCCTGAATTCATAAGTGAACTCCCGGTATTTAAACTGCCTTTCCTGCTTTCAAACAGGAAATACAGGACTTTTCAGCTCAAGGGTGATTCCATGCTGCCCATTCCTGACGGCTCATGGGTTACAGGTGAATATGTGCAGGACTGGTTCGAGATAAAAGATGGAAAAGCATATATAATATTCACCATCGATGATGGTATCATGTTTAAAATAGTTGAAAACAGGATAAAGAATGAGGGAAAACTTATCCTTTACTCGCTTAATCCTGTTTATGAACCCTACAAGGTAAGGATAAGCGAGGTCAGGGAGATATGGAAATTCGTTCATTATATCAGCGCCGAACTGCCTGAACCGGTTTTGCCTGAAAAAGAACTGATAAATACGGTGGCAAGGATGAAACACGATCTTGACAGGCTCAAACAGAAAAGTGCTGAATTAACTGAAAAACCATCTGCCCCCTGAAAAATCGAGACCGCCAATATCAGCCTTGCACGCAAGGGGATTAAAAGTGCTGTCTGCCCGGCGGAGCAATCCGCCCAGGTCTTTCTTGCTTTCGACTGTCTCACTGTCCGTTATGAATAGGACACCGGGACTGATATATCTGCCGAGCGAAGGTGATTCACAGATCAGAGGCCGTCCGGGCTCAAGCTTGCCTTCAAGCAGTTCAAAGGCTTCGCGTACTTGACTGTCGTATGCCTGTATATAGTAAACCCCGGAAGCACCCGATTCAAGCATCCGAGATGTGTCCTTGCCTCCCGTCCCTGAACTTTCACGGTATATGTTGAATTTTTCGCCCCTGTGCCAGTCAGCCAGGCCCTCACCGGGAGCATGGAAATGAGGGCTGATCTTTATGGCAAGGGGCCCGAGGTGACTGAAGCGCCTGATGATCAGGCAGGCAAGAGTGGTTTTGCCGCTTCCGCGACCCGTACCGGCAATTATTAAAAGCCTGTTTATTCGTCTTTCCGGCCCTTCGGTATTTTTATACATTGCCTCTTGTTTTTTGCATTCCGGACTAAATCCACCGGAGGCTGCCTGTATTTCATAAAGTGACCTCCGGGTCCAAAGATAATCGTTTTTGCGGTCCGTTCCACTGTCCCCATTGGTCGGCTTATTTCTCCAATTTACAAATGTTTACAGGTGCTTCAATGCAGCTGTCATATAATTAATCCGGAATTTAGTACTACCTTTGCAGGCTAATTGAAAAACTGATGCAGGCAATAAGAAATATAGCAATAATAGCCCATGTCGACCATGGTAAAACAACACTGGTAGACAGGATAATACAGGAGTGTAACGTTCTTGATCCACATTCCGGTTCGCAGGATCTCATACTTGACAGCAATGATCTCGAACGCGAAAGGGGAATTACCATCCTTTCAAAAAATGTGTCCGCTGTTTACCGGGGTGTGAAAATCAATATTATCGATACCCCGGGGCACGCTGATTTCGGGGGCGAGGTGGAAAGGGTGCTTAAAATGGCCGATGGCGTTCTCCTGCTTGTCGATGCCTTTGAAGGCCCGATGCCCCAGACAAGGTTTGTGCTTGGAAAAGCTGTTCGACTGGGACTCAAACCTATTGTGGTCATAAATAAGGTTGATAAGGCAAACTGCAGGCCTGATAATGTGCAGCAGGATATCTTTGAATTAATGTTCAACCTGGACGCTTCAGACGACCAGCTTGAATTCGAAACAGTATTCGGTTCCTCAAAAGAAGGATGGATGAGCCTTGACTGGCAAAAAAAGACCGATAATATCAGGATACTGCTCGATACCATCATTGAAGAAATACCCGAAGCACCCGTAAATAAGGGTACACCACAGATGCAGATAGCCTCACTCGACTATTCCAGCTATGTGGGCAGGATAGCAATAGGAAGGGTATTCAGGGGTGAACTGGTAGCAGGCCGCGATTATACTTTGTGTAAGAGGAACGATGTAAGGAAAAAAGTTCGTATTAAAGAAATTTATGAGTTTGTGGGACTGGGCAGAGAAAAGGCTGATATCATACGCAGTGGCGATATTTGTGCCCTTATCGGGCTTGACGATTTTGAAATAGGAGATACTATTGCCGATCTGGAACACCCGGAGCCGATGCCCAGGATCTCGGTCGACGAACCAACCATGAGCATGCTTTTTACTATAAATACATCCCCCTTGTTTGGTAAAGAAGGTCAGTATGTTACCTCGCGTCACCTGAGGGAAAGACTAAGGAGGGAGACAGAAAAGAATCTTGCTCTCAGGGTGGAAGACACCGAGTATGAAGACAGGTTCAATGTTTATGGAAGGGGACTCCTGCACCTTTCTATACTTATTGAAACGATGAGAAGGGAAGGTTATGAATTCCAGGTGGGAAAACCCGAGGTTATCTTCAGGGACGTGGATGGTAAAAAGAATGAACCCTTTGAAACTCTCGTCATTGAACTGCCTGAAGAAGTTTCGGGTAAAGCAATTGAGCTGGTCTCACGTGTGAAAGGTGATCTGCTGGTAATGGAATCAAAGGTCGACCTTATTCATCTTGAATTTGATATACCGGCGAGGGGACTGATAGGATTGAGGAATAAAATTCTTAATGCAACGGCCGGGGAAGCGAGCATGACCCACAGGTTCAGGGGCTACGGGGTTTATAAAGGCGATATGGAAGTGCAGAGGAACGGATCGCTCATCGCTATCGATAGCGGACAATCAAGTGCCTATGCCATCAATCGCCTGCAGGACAGGGGCATCTTTTTCATTGACCCGGGGGCTTACGTGTACAGGGGACAGGTAATTGGTGAATATACCCGTGTGAATGACCTGGAGGTGAACGTAACAAAAGGTAAAAAACTGACAAACATGAGAGCTGCAGGTTCGGATGAAAACCTTAAAATAGCACCGGCAGTCAGATTTACCCTCGAAGAGGCAATGGAACATATTAAGGATGACGAATATCTTGAAGTTACACCACTCAACCTCAGGATGAGGAAAATCAGTTTTTAGACTTATTTAATAATTTGTTTAAATAGTCTAATTTCGAAGCATAAAAATTATAGCTTATGACGGAAATGATAGGGAGATTTACAAAGCAGGAGGAAACAGCAAACTGGTTGTCGCATTTCACGGGTGCCATACTTGCCGGGGCAGGCCTTACTTTAATGGTTGTAGCATCGGCACTGAAGGGTAATGCCTGGCACCTTGTGAGTACTGCCATCTTCGGATCAACCATGGTGCTTCTTTATTTTTCATCCGCCGTCGCACACGGCCTGCCGGCGGGCAGGCTGAAACAGGTATTTTTTGTTATTGACCAGGCTGCTATATTTCTTCTTATTGCCGGGACCTATACGCCCCTGGCGCTGGTAGCCCTGCATGGCCCCCTGGGATGGGTCCTCTTCGGCCTGCAATGGGCAATGGCAATAGCCGGCATAATAATGCAGGTCCTAAGAAAAAACACGGTTGAACATGGTGCCAGTAAAACTGATATAATAATCTATGTGGCCATGGGCTGGATGTTCCTTATAGCAGTTGTACCAATAGTGAAAGCATTGCCCCTGATGGGATTTCTGTGGATACTGATAGGTGGAGCTTGTTACTGCTTTGGAATTATTTTTTACCGCAAGGCAAAATTCAGGCACGCCCACCTTGTATGGCACCTGATGGTGCTTGCAGGCAGCATATCTCATTTCTTCGCTATATTCTTCTATGTTATACCGCTGGATGTAAAATAAGGCTTTTATAAATCAGCACAATCAATATCGGCCAGGTAAGCATCCCAGCAATGCCAGTCACTGTCAGTAAAATGATCCGGATTTTTTACCCTGCCGGCTTTGGTGGCCCTGTCCCACTCAATCTGTATTGTTTCTGATGACAGGGTGATTGTATACCA
>JAZBOI010000255.1:0-2903 GCA_036351095.1 Bacteroidales bacterium
GCTCACTGACAGGTTCGGAGCACTGCCCGGGCCGGCTGTTGAACTGCTTAACCTGGTCAGGCTGAGGCGACTGGCATGCCGACTGGCTGTTGAGAAGATAGTGGTCAGGAACGAGACAATGGTCTTGCATTTTATATCCGATCCTGACTCCCACTTTTATAAAAGTAATACTTTTATGAAGCTGATAAGGCTGGTGAATGAGAATCACAGGCGCTTCAGGGTAAAACAAACGGAATCAAAACTTACAATTACTGCAAAAAATGTAAAGAATATTGAGCAGGCAAAAAATATTTTAGGCTCGATTATTGAAGCTCCGGCAGATAACTAAAAGTTAAAGAAATATTAAAGATTTTTTTTAAGAGGCTTATTGTGTGTCTTTTTTCATATTTTTGACAATCATTTATGAATCTGGCTATTGACATAGGAAACTCGTCATGCAAAGCCGGTGTATACAGCACCGGCAAAAAAAAACATGTAAGCTTTTCGGGCTGCCGTGACAGCAGTATGGTACATGACCTCATTGGCTCTTACGATATAAAAAAAGCCATCCTGAGCACCGTTCGCCGCGACAGGCCGGCATTCCTTGACCAGCTTGAAGCTGCAGGCATATATACACTTATGCTGAATGACAATACACCCCTGCCTTTCAAACTGCGGTATGAGAGTCCTGATACACTGGGCACTGACCGGCTGGCAGCTGTAGCCGGGGCATACAGTTTGTTCACAAACAACAATGTTCTTGTTATTGACGCAGGAACGGCTGTGACCTATGACCTGCTTGGATCTGACAATGTATATATCGGAGGAAATATCTCGCCCGGTCTCGACATGAGATTCAGGGCTTTGAATGAGTTTACCGGGAAGCTGCCCCTGGTAAGTAAAGGTGATTCATTTAGTAATCTAGGAGTTAACACAATAGATGCAATAAGATCAGGCGTCCAGGCTGGCTTGATTTTTGAAATAAATGAGTATATTCGCACTTTGAATATTAAGTACAATGATTTGAAGATCATTATTACAGGAGGGGATGCTAAATTCCTCGCAGGAAAAGTGGTAACTGCTCCCATACTTGCTCCTGATCTTGTACTTGACGGATTAAATTACATTTTAGAATATAATGCATAAACACATCAAAATATTAATCCTCGTTATTATTATTTCACCATCCTTCATGGCAAAGGCCCAGAAAATGATTAACAGCCCCTATGCCAGGTTTGGCCCGGGAATAATTGAACAACAGGGAATATTACAAAGCCGCAGCATGGGAGGCGCAGGCATAGCACTGAGAAGCCCGGTGTCCGTTAATTATCTCAATCCCGCATCATACAGCAGCATCGATACCAATTCATTTGTTTTTGACTTTGGCATTGAATACCAGGGTAATATTATTGCAGATGACATAGATTCATATTATTCAGATGACATTAATTTCCACCACCTGGTAATGGCAATACCCGTCACAAAATGGATGGGTGTGGCTACAGGTGTAGTGCCTTATTCCAACGGTTATTACAACCTGAAGAAAACAGTGAGCGAAACAGACCCTGAATATGACCCGCTTATAGGAGAATATCAAAATACACACAAGGGTTCAGGAAGCTACAGTAATTTCTTTGCAGGACTGGGCATCAGCCCTTTCAAAAACCTGTCAGTGGGAGTGAATTTTACCTATCTATTTGGTTATATTGAACGTGATAACTTTTATATGTTTACCGGTGATAACATGCAGTTCAATAATCTTTCCTCTGAGAATACAAGGGTTTACGGATATAATTTTGACTATGGTGTTCAATATTCCGTGAATCTGAAAAACGATTTATTTGCAGGCGCCGGTCTTACCTACACGATGAAAAGAAGGTATAATTCAGAATATGAGAATATGTTCACCAGGTTTGCCAACTACCAGAGTTCGGAGTATTCTGTCGACACACTAAGGTATTCATTCGATGACAATACAGGTGTGCAGCTACCGGAAAAACTGGGTGTGGGTGTTGCATTCGGGAAGAAAGATCATTTTCTTATTACTGCTGACTATACAATGACAAAATGGGATCTTGTTTCTTTCCATGGCTATGAAGAATACTTTGTCAATAGTTCAGCGATAAAGCTGGGCGCTGAATTTATTCCTGACAAAAATGCAAATTTTAACTATCTTAACAGGATAGAATACAGACTTGGTGGCTTCATCTCTAACAGCCATCTGATGGTAAATGGAGAACAACTGAAAGAGTTTGGCATCACTTTTGGAACAGGTTTACCGATGAACAGGAGCAAATCAAAAGTTAACCTGCACATCGAATATCTGAAAAGAAGAGGTTCTTTGGAAAATGGATTACACACAGAGAATTGCCTGACAGTGGGCATAAGCCTCAATTTATACGATAATTGGTTCATGAAACAGAAGTACAATTAAAATAAAACTATTTAAGATGAAAGCAAGATTAGCCAGAGCAATTACAGTTATCTTCCTTTCTTTTTTTATCATACCAGCGTTTGGTCAGAAAGGAATAGAAGACGGCAGTAAATACGGACATAATGAAGATAGTGTCAATTGCCGTAAAAATTTATCGCTCTATAAAACCTATTATGATCAACAGAATTACGAGATGGCTCTGAGTTTCTGGAGAAAGGCATTTTTTGAATGCCCCAGGTCTTCAAGCAACCTCCACCTGCATGGCATAAATATGTTTAAAACTCTCTACACCAATACTAAAGAAAGAGCATATATTGACACCATTGAAATGATTTATGACGCAAGAATAAAGTATTTCAACCGGAAATCTTATTACCTGGGTCGTAAAGGAATGGATATATTTGATATGGCAGAGGGAGACCTTGAGCTTGTTAAACTGGCAAATGCCACCCTCGAGGATGCTATTGAAACAGATCCCAGGAAAGCAGAC
>JAZBOI010000256.1:0-12930 GCA_036351095.1 Bacteroidales bacterium
CTGATTCTCATCAGCTTCCTTTTTCCCGGATGTCAGACTGAAAGTAAAAAAACCGGCCGGGAAAATGTCCAGGAGAAAGATATTACCCTTATCCTTGAAGACTGGTGCAAATCATTTATTAATAAAACAGACAGTAATTATGTAGCTACCGTCAATTTTACGGTAAGCGATAATAAGAGATCACATCATATAATGATAGATGGTAATGATTACAGCATATCAGAAGGTATGAATGAAGATGCAAATTTCAGTTTCAGGTCGTCACTGGAGCACTATAACATGATTTACCGCGGGGACATAACTGCTTTTACATCCATGGGAAGAGAAAATATGTCAGATTCAACGCCCCTGGACGCGGATTTTCATAAAGCTGTGACTGGAAACCTGATGAATGATATTTTGTTCTTTGTTCAGCGTTTTTTCAATACCTCACCACATGATAAAGTGGTACTTGCAAAAGAGAATTCACGAATTGTGCACGGCGGACATGCCATTCCTGTCTTTTACAGGACATCTGATGAAATAGGAGTTCGCAGCGCCTGGTACCAGGTGAATAGGGGTCAGCAGGTTAACGAACCCGGTGATACGAATCCCTTTCCTCAGTATTTCATTATAACGCGGGGGAGCGGTTTTGCAAGGATAGGAAATGATACGCTGGTGGTTAAGGAAAATGAAGCTTACTATATAGAACCCGGTTCGGACCATGTGTTCTGGACCGAATCTGACGAGCCGATGGAGATGATTTTCCTGGCCTGGGGCGAAGGAGCATAAAAAAGGGACGCCCGCTCAGGGCATCCCTTTTTCGAATTGATCAAGTCCTGTCTGTATTATTCCTCTGTTTCTGCAAGCTCAAGTATGAAGGCATATTCCAGGGCCGTCGTTTTCAGTCGCTCGAAGCGCCCTGATGCTCCTCCGTGTCCTGCAGCCATATTGGTTTTGAGAACAAGCAGGTTATCATCTGTCTTCATATCGCGCAGTTTTGCCACCCATTTAGCCGGCTCCCAGTATTGCACCTGGGAATCCCAGAAGCCTGTGGTCACCAGCATATTGGGGTAATCCTGTTCTTTAACCTGGTCATAGGGTGAATAGGAAAGCATGTAGTCATAATATACTTTCTCCCGGGGGTCGCCCCATTCATCCCATTCAAAGGTTGTAAGAGGTATCGTGGGATCGAGCATTGTTGTTACCACATCAACGAAAGGTACTCCTGCCAGCACACCTTTATAGAGTTCAGGCTGGAGGTTAACAATAACACCCATCAGCAGCCCTCCGGCACTGCCACCCCTGGCAAACAGCCTGTCGGGACTGGTATAATTCTGTTCTATAAGGAATTCTGCACAGTCGTTAAAGTCGGTGAAGGTATTCATCTTCTCAAGAAGCTTACCATCTTCGTACCACTGCCTTCCCATCTCGCTACCACCACGGACATGAGCTATTGCATAGGCAAAGCCCCTGTCCAGCAGGCTAAGTATGTTTGAATTGAAGTAGGGATCGGTGGATGAGCCGTAAGAGCCGTAGGCATACAATAAGAGAGGTGATTCACCATTGCGCTCAAAGCCTTTGCGGTAAACAAGAGAAATTGGCACCTCTGTTCCATCATCAGCTGTAGCCCAAAGTCTTTGCGATTCATAATTGTCTTTTGAGAAATCGCCAAGAACCTCTGTCTCCTTGAGAAGCTCCTTCTCCCTTGTTTTCATATTATAATCATAGGTGGAATTGGGAGTTGTAAGGGATGTATAGGTGTACCTCAGCACATCTGAATCAGCTTCCTCGTTCACGGAAATGCGACTGCTGTATACTTCCTCACCAAAATCAATATAATGGTCCTCGTTCGTATTGAAGTTTATTATTCTTATATTATTAAGAGCATTAATTCTCTCACTGACAGCAATATAGTCATTAAACAGTGTATAGCCCTGCAGCAGCACATCATCACGGTGAGGTATAAAATCTGTCCACTTATCCATACTGTAATTATTCTCAGGGGCCACCATCAGTTTAAAGTTAGTGGCATCATCCGTGTTTGTCCTGATAAAAAACTGGCCATTGATATGGTTAATTGAGTATTCATGGTTGACCTGCCTCGGGGCAAAAATCCTGAATTGTCCTTCAGGGTTATCAGCTTCGAGTATCCTGGCTTCTGTGCTAAGTGTCTGGCTCGAAAAAATAACCAGGTACTTCTCGCTCTGTGTTTTACCTATGCCACAGGTAAATTCCTCATCTTCTTCGAAATAAACCTCTACGTCATTGTCTGCCAGTGTTCCCAGCTTATGCCTCATAATTTTTTCAGACCTGAGTGTCTCATAGTTCTTACCGGTATAGAAGCATGTCTCGCTGTCGGCTGCCCATGTCACCCTGCCCGTTGTATTCTCAATCCTGTCCTCCAGCATCTGACCTGTTTCCAGGTTCATGAAATGTATGGTATAGCGGCGCCTGCTGACAAAATCGGTCCCGTAGGCCATAATCTTGTTATCGGGGCTGATGCTCAGTCCGGTAACACTGCAGTAGTCTTTCCCTTCAGCTATCTTATTAACATCAATAAGCAGTTCCTCCTCTGCGGCGAGGCTTCCTTTTTTCCTGAAATACAGGGGGTACTCCTGTCCTTCGTTATAGCGGGTATAATAGAAATAGCCGTTGTCGAGGTAGGGTACGGATTCATCATCCTCCTTTATCCTGCCCTTCATTTCCTCGAAAAGTTTATCGGCCAGCACCTGGGTCTCGGCCAGTACCAGTTCAGTATATTCATTCTCGGCATTAAGGTAATCGAGCACTCTCTGTGTCTGCTCGTCAGGATTTTCAGCATTTTTCTGCTCATCGCTCAGCCTCATCCAGTAATAGTTATCTACCCTGGTATGATCATGTCTGACAAGCTCTTCAGGTATCTTCTCGGCATCCGGTGGCGCCGGCGCCTGTTTTGGTTTACAAGCGAACATCAAAATAAATATTAGTAGTGGAGTTAATAAAAGTGTTTTTCTCATAGCAATTATGTTATTATGAATTTTAAGCTGCTAAAATAGTAAAAATACTGCTTAACGGCTTTGTCTTTTTGCTTTTATATATTACCCTTCTGACTGATTATGAGCCGGGCGGATAAGAGCCGGACGGAATCAACCTGTCGGATGAGCCGGGCAGATGAGCCGGACGGAATGAGCCGGGCGGATGAGCGGGGACACCGGGCCTGTTCCTGTCAGACATCCCTGAGGGATAACTGGATGCGCTTTCTTATTACATCCACACCTATCACTTTCACTTTCACATGCTGGTGCAGTTTCACGATATCACCGGGGTCTTTCACAAAACCCTTCGCCATATTTGATATATGCACCAGTCCGTCCTGTTTGACACCTATATCCACAAAGGCCCCGAAGCGGGTAATATTGGTAACTATGCCCGGCACCACCATGCCTTCAGAAAGGTCTTCTACGGACCGTACATCTGCAAATTTGAATTCTTTTATTTCCGATCTGGGATCCCGTCCTGGTTTTTTGAGCTCCTGGATAATATCTTCCAGTGTGGGCAGCCCTGTATCCTCAGTTACATATTTTTTTATCTCTATCCTTGCGATCTTTTCTTCATCCTTAATCATGTCCTCCACTGTAACACCCAGGTCAGAGGCCATTCTCTCAACGGTATGATAACTTTCGGGGTGCACTGCTGATTTATCGAGTGGATTACCTGCATTGCTGATCCTGAGGAAGCCGGCACACTGTTCAAAGGCCTTATCCCCCATTCTCTTCACCTTCTTAAGCTGCTGACGCGAATTGAAGGGTCCGTTTTCATTCCTGAACTCAACAATATTACCTGCCAGCTGCGGGCCCAGTCCCGACACATATGTCAGCAAATGCTTGCTTGCCGTGTTCACTTCCACGCCCACTGCATTCACGCAGCTCACAACCACATCATCCAGGCTCTGCTGCAGCTTTGACTGGTCAACATCGTGCTGGTACTGCCCCACCCCTATTGATTTAGGGTCGATCTTAACAAGCTCAGCCAGCGGATCCATCAGCCTTCTTCCTATGGATACCGCTCCCCTCACAGTAACGTCATAATCAGGAAATTCATCCCTTGCCACCTGCGAGGCAGAATAGACTGAGGCTCCTGCCTCACTCACCACGAATACCTTTAAATCACTGTCAAATTTTATCCACTTGATCAGGTCTTCCGTCTCGCGGCTGGCAGTACCGTTACCTATAGCTATTGCCTGTATCTTATATGAATTAACCAGGCTTGAAATTTTCTTTACCGAGAGGGCTGTCTCGTTCTGGGGCGGGTGCGGGAAGATTGTTTCATTATGAAGCAGCTTACCCTGTTCATCAAGGCATACCACCTTACAGCCTGTGCGATAACCCGGGTCTATTGCCAGCACTCTCTTCTGCCCCAGCGGGGGAGCAAGCAGCAGTTGCCTGAGATTATCTGCAAACACCCTTATGGATTCCTCATCTGCCTTCTCCTTTGATATATTACGGAATTCCGTTTCCATGGCCGGTCCCAGCAGTCTTTTCCACGAATCCTTTACAGCTGCAATCACCTGGTCGGCTGAGTCGTTAGCTGATTTCACGAATATTTCATCCAGCAGTTCAAGGGCTTTTTCCTCATCCGGCATAATGCTTATCCTGAGAAAACCTTCATCCTCACCCCTGCGCATAGCAAGCAGCCTGTGTGAAGGGCACCTGGACAAGGGTTCATCCCATTCAAAGTAATCGCTGTACTTGGCACCTTCCTCTTCCTTTCCTTTAACAAGTTTTGATATGACGTGTGCCTCCCTTTCGAAGAGCCTTCTTATTCTCTTCCTTGCCTCCTGGTCCTCATTTATCCATTCAGCTATTATATCCCTTGCTCCCTGCAGGGCATCCTCTGCGCTCTCAAGCTCATCACCCAGGTATTTCTCAGCTTCAACAAGGGGATCATTTATTTCCTGCTTCATTATAACAGAGGCAAGGGGTTCAAGTCCTTTCTCGCGGGCCACAGATGCACGGGTCTTTCTCTTAGGCCTGTAGGGAAGGTAGATATCTTCCAGCTCTGTCATTGTAACAGCAGCTTTCAGGCGTTCCAGCAGCCCGGGAGTCATCTTCTCCTGTTCATCTATTGACCGTATTATGGCCTCCCTTCTTTTGTCCAGTTCAAGCAATTTATCATATTCATCCTTGATATGAGCTATCTGCACCTCATCGAGGCTTCCTGTCATTTCTTTACGGTAGCGGCTGATAAATGGTATAGTGGCACCATCATCAATAAGCCGTATCACATTTTCAACCTGCCATTCATGATGCCCCAGCCGAGAGGCAAGCAGGTCTATGTATTTCTTTTTATCCATCATTATTCAATATATAAAACAAGTCCTTTCAGGTATTCGCTTTCAGGGTGAAATATATTAACGGGATGGTCTGCCGGCTGGCTTAGCTGGTGAATGATCCTCACTTTTCTGCCGGCATTGGCAGCTCCGGCAAAAACAGACTTCCTGAAGTTCTCCCTGTTAACCACCTGTGAGCAGGAGAAGGTAAAGAGTATTCCTCCCGGGTTGATTATCTCCATTGCTTTCATATTTAGCCTCTTATACCCCTGCAGGGCATTATGCATCACATTCTGGTGCTTGGCAAAAGCAGGCGGGTCAAGAACAATAAGATCATAGCTGCCATCTGTCTCAGCCATGAACCTGAAGGCATCGAGGGCGAAGCTTTCATGCCTGGTATCTTCCCCGTAATTAAGTTTGATATTCTTTTCAGCCATTTCCACGGCCTTTTTTGAGACATCCACTGTATGAACCATTTTCGCATTACGGAGGGCATAAACAGAAAATCCTCCCGTATAGGCAAAGAGGTTAAGAACATTACACCCGCCGGAATAGGCTTCAATCAGTTTACGGTTCTCCCTCTGGTCGACAAAGAAACCGGTTTTCTGACCCTCTTCCCAATCGACATGAAACTTATGACCATATTCCTCAACGATATTTCCTGTTTCATTTCCCCTTATAAATCCGTTCTTATTATCAAGGCCGGCTTTAAAGGGAAGGCTTGAACTGCTCTTATCGTAGACGGCGGTGATCCGCGAATCGAGGGAAGACATCAATATATCTGCAAGCAGTTCCTTCTGCATGTACATACCCACAGAATGAGCCTGCATTACGGCCACATTATTATAAATATCGACTATCAGTCCCGGCAGATTATCGCCTTCTGCATGTATAAGCCTGAACACACTGGTTGACGGCAGATTGAATATGCCTGTTCTCTTCCTGTATTCAATTGCATCCGCGACCCTTGCCCTGTAGAAAGTTTCATTAATCTCTTCATCTCTGAATGTGAGTATGCGTACGGCAATTGTGCCCGGCTGGTAATGACCACGTGCCAGGAAATTGTCTTTATTGTCGAACACATCCACAATATCTCCTTCGGCAGGTTCACCGGACATTTTCTTTATTGCACCACTGAAGATCCATGGATGCCGTCGCATTACCGACTGGTCCTTTCCCGACTTGAGTATTATCCTGGTATTGCTGTTCATAATGTTTTACCCCTGTCTGTGCTTACCCAGCTTCTTGTATATTTCATAGCACACCCAGGCATCGGTGGCTGCATAATGTAATTGTGCATCCGTTAGCTGGGGAGCTTCCCAGTTCGTCACCTGTTGTCTTTTGGATATCCTGAATCCCAGGACGATAGCGGACAATTTCCGCAGGCCGGAGCTCTCAATGCCAAAGTCCCTTACATAGTCCTGGAGTTCAACAAAGCCTGCTTCCTTAAAATTGCTGACTGCTTTAAGTCCCTTGATATCATCATGTATAGCCACTCCCACCTTGGTAATGGAATCATCAGCCAGGATATCGATAAGTTCACCAGGCAGGCCTATATTATTTATCCTGAAGAGAAAAGCTTTTTCAGCAGAGGCCAGTTGCAGGAGAGCCACCCTGTTCTTCCTGCCCTTCCTGAATGATGGTCTTGTTTCTGTATCAAAACCAATAAGCCTGTTTGATTTCAAAATTTTTACACTCTCCTCCAGTTTACTGTTATCATCAACCAGTAATATTTCACCTTCAAATCCTGATACCGGGTATTCCGCCAGCTCTTCCTTATCGATATTTTCCCTAAAGGTCATCCTCATCCTCCTCCCTGAAAGCATCCATCCGGCGTGATATTATCCATTCTGACTTATCATCAGTGTCCCCGGCCCGTGGAAGATCCTCTCCTATCTTTTCAGGATCGCTAAGTGCAAAATGCACTGCCCTGATGGTATTGACCAGTTTCTGCCCCCAGTACAGCCTGAATGACTCGCGGCATTCCCACAGGGCATCATTCATAAGCTCAAGGGTGCCCACACGGTAAACCATAAGGAAATCCTTCACATCCTGGTATATATCAGCCATGTTTTCAGCCAGGCTGCCATATATCAGTTCTTCCGTAGCTTCCTTGTCGGTATTGACATCTATATAGTCATTTGCCGCACCAAACTTGAGTGTAAGACTGTCTTTCACCATTTGCCAGTCTTCTTCACGGACAAACTTCTCAGTTTCCTCGTCAAGTTTTGACTCTATCTCCGGGAGGTTTACTGCTTTAAGATACAGCAGGGGCAATAATTTCCGGAGCACTTTCATCAGACCGGTCCCATCTACGGAAGCAGCTTCTTCGAGGATATGGCAATATTCATTGGCAACAGCCGTGAATTCAATCACTTCCCTTGAATAAACTACATTCTCATCCATAGGATAAATTTTGATACAAAATTATGGAAATAAATGACAATTTCTGAATGAAGGTCTAAAGAGTTGCAGGTCGCCTTCCAGGGGTTCCGGGGATCGGTGTTCTGTAGTGCAGGGAATCCGGGGTTCCGGGGATCGGTGTTCTGTAGTGCAGGGAATCAGGGGGTATTAGCAACAAGTGCCTGTAAGAGCCGGGATGACGGCGTCATTCAGCTGTTCCAGACGAGTTTTTCCGTATCATCCTTCAGTATTTTATCATGATCGAGCAGCCATCGTATCACTTTAACGGCCTTTTCCTCGTCTGTCTCCAGTTTCTTAACCAGCTGATCTGCAGCCACACTGCTTTTAAGAAGGATTTCCTTTATCCTTTCGAGTATCTGGTCAAATTCATATTTGCTAAGGTCCAGTTCGTTGCGACTCATACAGACATCACACATACCGCATCTGACCGATTCCTGACCGAAGTAATCAAGCAGCATGCTGGCTCTGCACCTGGTTTGTGAGCTAACATATTTAAGCATCTCACTCAGCCTTTCAAGGTATCTTTCCTTAACATTTTTGTGATTATCCGGCGATATGTAGAGTGATTTTCTGTCGAGTCGCTCTTCAGTGAATATTATGAGAGCAGTCTTTTTACCGGGGATATAGTTTATGATATCCCGTTTGCTGAGGTTCAGGAAGAATTTATATATAATATCACGCTGGAGACCTGATTTTCTTGCCATTAATTCTTCATTCACCGGCACATATTCAGTAAACATGCCGGTATAGCTTCTGAGGAGGAGTTTAATAAAGCCATCCATTGCAGCATTAGCCACCTGGAATTTATACAGGTCGTCGCGGCCCACCCTGAAATGTACCCTTGAGGGGTTATTAAGCTCTTCGGTCAATTCAAGATATTTTTCTCTTTCGAGGAATTTAAGGCTGTTATATGCCTGGCTGACAGACAACCTGTATTTGGACACAAATTCAGCCAGGTTAAAATCATACACAACATTTTTACCGCTGCCGATTGGTATTTGCAAAAAATTACAGAGCAGCTCGTATATATTTTTTATATAGTCGATTGGTGGAAATTTTGCATCCACTCTTTCCTTTGCTCTTTCAATATCGCTGTCATAATACAGCTGGACTGCCCATGCCTTTTTCCCGTCTCTCCCGGCCCTTCCGCTTTCCTGGAAATATGATTCAATAGAATCGGGTATATCCCAGTGTATAACAAAGCGCACATTTGCCTTATCTATGCCCATCCCGAAGGCATTTGTTGCCACTATTATTCTTGGTTTGCCTGCAGACCAGGCATTTTGTTTTTGTTCTCTCAGTTCCCTTTTCAGTCCTGCGTGGTAGTAATCTGCTTCAATATTGTTGTCCACAAGGAAGCGGGCTATCTCCCTTGTTTTCTTACGGCTCCTGACATAGATAATACCCGATCCCGGTACTTTAGCGAGGGTATCCATCACATATTTATTCTTGTCCTCAACCTTACGTACCAGGTAAACGAGATTTTTTCTTTCAAAACCCGATTTCAGTACATTCCTTTGCCTGAACTCCAGTTTATCCATTATATCTTCCACCACCTTTGATGTTGCGGTAGCCGTAAGAGCCAGTATAGGCACATCTTTCCCAACCAGCTTGCGTATGCCTGCAATGTGCAGATAGGATGGTCTGAAGTCATAACCCCACTGTGATATACAGTGAGCTTCATCAACTGCAAGCAGTGAAACGTTCATCGACCCTGCTCTTTTTTCAAAAATTGCTGATCTTATTCTTTCGGGAGAGATATAGAGTAATTTATAATCGCCATAGATACAATTATCGAATGCTATATCTATTTCCTCCCTCGTCATTCCCGAATGTATTGCCATTGCTCTTACCTCCATCTGCCTGAGCTTATCCACCTGGTCTTTCATAAGCGCTATCAGGGGTGTTATCACTATGCACAGGCCTTCTGAAGCAAGTGCCGGTATCTGGAAAGTAAGGGATTTACCTCCGCCGGTTGGCATCAGTCCGAGCGTATCCTTCCCTTCACCCACAGATTTTAAAATTTCTTCCTGCAGGGGCCTGAATGAAGTATATCCCCAGTAGCGGGTCAGTATTTTCCTGTATTCGTCGAAGCGGTTCATCAACTTAAAGCAAGGGTGAAAGTAAATGGTTCATATACAAAAATAACAACTGTATTTCAATTTTTTAGCCATCTTAAAAAATAAAAGACAGCACTTCAGTCAATCATCATTTTTTTGTATCTTGCGCCATCAAAATCAAACACCTGTTGCTTATGTCTTTTCTTGATGATAAAGTGGTTATGGAGGGAATAACATTCGATGATGTATTGCTTATTCCGGCCTATTCAACGGTTCTTCCCAGGGAGGTGAATATCAGCACCAAATTCACCCGAAATATTAGTCTGAATACACCTATAGTTTCAGCGGCGATGGACACTGTTACGGAAGCGGAGCTGGCCATAGCCATAGCCCGTGAGGGGGGCATAGGCGTTATTCACAAGAATATGTCAATAGAAAAGCAGGCCTTGCAGGTTAAGAAAGTGAAGAGAGCGGAGAATGTCATGATCCTTGAGCCGGTCAGCATAGGTGTTGACGCAACTGTTTCAGAAGCCCTTCACCTGATGAAGGAATACAAGATAGGAGGCATACCGGTTATAAGGGATGACAATGTACTGGTTGGGATTGTAACAAACAGGGATTTAAGGTTTGAGAATGAGATGACCAAGAAGATATCGGAAATAATGACAAGGGATCTCATCACAACCGAACAGGAAACCGATCTGGATAAGGCGGCTCATATACTGCAAAAGCATAAAATTGAGAAACTGCCCATAGTAAATGAATACAATCAACTGGTAGGCCTGATAACCTACAAGGATATTACGAAGACAAAGGACAGACCGTCATCATGTAAGGATAACAAAGGAAGGCTGCGGGTAGCTGCAGCCATAGGCATAGCACCTGACACAATGGAGAGGGCTGAAGCTCTCATTAAGGCCAATGTGGATGCACTATCCATTGATACTGCCCATGCACATACGAAGAATGTTATCAGCATACTGAGGGAGATAAAACGAAATTTTCCCGATACTGAAATTATAGCAGGCAACATAGGCACCGCAGAAGCAGCCATAATGCTTGCTGATGAAGGTGCCGACGGGGTAAAGGTAGGTATCGGTCCCGGTTCAATATGTACAACCAGGATTGTCGCAGGTGTTGGCATACCACAGCTATCAGCAATATACAATGTGGCAAAGGCTCTTCGCGGAACAGGAATTCCAATAATAGCAGATGGCGGCATAAGGTATTCGGGCGACATAGTCAAAGCCCTGGCAGCAGGAGCTGATTCCATTATGGCCGGCTCATTGTTTGCAGGTGTGGAAGAATCACCCGGCGAAACAATAATTTATAACGGGAGAAAATTTAAATCTTATCGCGGCATGGGCTCAATAGAGGCTATGCAGCTTGGATCGAACGACAGGTACTTCCAGGATATTGAAGATGATATCAGGAAGATGGTGCCTGAAGGTATAGCAGCAAGGGTTCCTTACAAGGGAACGCTTACCGAGGTTGTTTACCAGATGATAGGCGGATTGAAAGCCGGGATGGGCTATTGCGGATCACCTGATATAAAGACTCTTAAAGAAGCACGCTTTGTAAAAATCACCCACTCAGGCATGATTGAAAGTCATCCCCACGATGTCACGATAACCAGGGAAGCACCGAATTACAGCAGGTAAGAACCTGAAATCATTGTTCCATCATGAAGAAAGGGAAGCCTACAGTATATATCTTAGCTATATTATTTGCACTGAACTCAAGTGCACAGGAGGCCGGGACCCTTATCCGGGTTAACGACAGGTCAGTCAGCATTGAAGAGTTTAAATGGCTCTATCAGAAGAACAATACCCTGGAGAACCATACGGCTATAGATGAGTACCTTGACCTCTACATAAGGCTGAGATTGAAAGTGGAAGCAGCTGAAGAGGCAGGCATACATAAACGCGAATCCTTCAGGACCGAACTGGAAGGCTACAGGAAGCAACTGGCAAAGAATTACCTGGCTGACAGTGAAGTTAAAGAAAGACTGCTGGAAAAAGCAGTGGAAAGATACGAAACGGAAATACATGTACTGCACATACTGGTAAGATGTCCGCCTGATGCCCCGGCTGCAGATACCCTTGAAGCATATAACAGGGCATTGAACATAAGGCAGAGAATCAGGCTTGGTGAACCTTTTGAATCGGTTGCCAGAGGTGCTAGTGACGACCCCACGGTTAATCTGAACGGAGGCAACCTGGGATACCTGACTGTTTTTCAGACCCCTCCCCCCTTTGAAAATGCTATTTACAGGATGAAAGAGGGGCAACTTTCCATGCCGGTAAGAACAGCAAGCGGATATCATATAATCAGGGTTCAGGATAAAAGAGACAGGCAGGGAAGGATCAGGGTGGCACACATAATGAAAGCCACTCCACCGGGTAGCACTGAAAGAGTAAGAGATAAAGCAAAAAGTGAAATAGACAGCCTTTATCTTTTACTGCAGCAGGGTGCTGATTTCGGGACACTGGCAGAAAAGAATTCCGATGATAGGATGTCGGCAGCCAACGGAGGTGAGCTGCCATGGTTCGGGAGCGGGGAAATGATACATGAATTCAGTGTGGCCGCTTTTGACCTGTTAAGGGATAATGAGTTTACCAGGCCTGTTAAAACCCTGTACGGCTGGCATATAATAAAAAGACTCGACAGGGAAGCACCGTTGCAGGGCAGTGAGGCAAAGAAATTCCTGGAGAGCAGGCTTCCCAACTCATACCTCCTTTCTGAGAGTAAAAAATCATTTACGGAAAAACTGAAAAAAGAGTATCATTACAGGCTGAACCAGGAAGCAGTGGACTGGCTTTATGCCATTGCTGATTCGTCTTTCCGCCATTCAGGTGAACATATTATTCAGGAGCGGCTGCCGGAAGACACACTTTATTCCTTTGCCACGGAACAATGCAGCATGAAGGAATTTGCAGTTTTTATAAGGCAAAACGGGAATACTGCTCCCGCACACAACCCTGAAGTTTTCATTAATACATTGCTTGACCGGAAGGTGTATGAGCACCTCCTGGGGTACGAAAATTCAATACTTGAAGACAAGTACCCTGAATTTCGTTACCTGATGAATGAATTTTATGACGGTATTCTCTTCTTTGAAATATCAGACAGCCTTATATGGTCAAGATCTGAAAA
>JAZBOI010000257.1:0-8617 GCA_036351095.1 Bacteroidales bacterium
AAACAGTGTAATACTGGGATCATTGAAAAAGACGGGAAAAATACTCTTTGTTGATGAGGATGTCCCCGGAGGAACCACTGCTTATATGATGCAGGAAGTGGTAGAAAAGCAGAAAGGATGGTTTTACCTCGACAGCCAGCCCAGGACCCTTGCGGCCAAAGAACACAGGCCTGCATATTCAAGCGATGGCGATTACCTGTCAAAACCTTCAGCCGAAGATATTTTTGATGAGGTCTATGCTATGATGAGAGAGGCAAAACCGGAAAAATACCCTGATTTCCTGGCCTGAACTGACTAAATATCCGTTCTGTCTTCATCGGAATGAGCAGCCTTCCTGGCTTCCCGTTCTTCGCTGATACGCCGTATCTTGATGTTGAAGGCGGCCATGAAAATACTCATGAAGGGACTTATTATATTGAAAAAGCAGTAGGGAGCGTAAGTTAAGGTTGATACACCCAGTACCCCTGCCTGCGTGGCACCGCAGGTATTCCATGGGATAAGTACCGATGTTACGGTTCCCGAATCTTCAAGTGTACGGCTTAATACCTCGGGCTTCAGATCCATGTCTTCATATATCTTTGCAAACATACGTCCGGGAACAACAATGGCCAGGTACTGGTCTGAAGCAGTGGCGTTAAAGAATATACATGTACCTGCAGTGGCAGCTACAAGGCTGCCTGCATTATGAACAACCTTCATAATATATTTGGTGATCTTCATAAGCATGCCCGCCGATTCCATGACACCCCCGAATACCATAGCCGTGATGATTAGCCATACGGTGTTAAGCATGCCGGCCATGCCACCGGTCGATAATAATTCATTCACAGCAGCATTGTCAGTGCTTACAGAAACATTGCCAAACATGGTACGCATAACGCTTATATAAGACTGCTTAACGTAAGAGCCTTCATTACCGGCAATTTCACGTATAACATCCGCTTGCAGCACTATGGCAAAAACAGCACCTGCCAGTGTGCCTGCTATCAGCGCAGGTAAGGGAGGCACCTTCTTAATAATAATAAAAATGAGGAAGGCCGGCACCACAAGCAATACCGGGCTTACATTGAACTTGTTCTGTATTGATATCATCACTTCCTCAACATCGGTGCCTACAGACTCAACATTGTTTGTGAAACCTATGATGAGAAAAATGATCAGAGTGATCGTTATGCTCGGCCCCGTGGTCAGTATCATATACCTTATATGGGTGAAAAGATCCGTTCCTGCCATGGCTGGGGCCAGGTTGGTGGTATCGGATAAGGGAGACATCTTGTCACCGAAATAGGCCCCCGATAATATTGCCCCGGCAACAAGGCCGGTATTAAACCCCAGGGTTATGCCTATGCCAAGCAGGGCTATACCAATGGTAGCTACCGTTGACCATGAACTGCCGGTGGCAAGAGATACGACAGCACAGATTATTACGCTGGCAACAAGGAAAATGGTAGGGTTGAGGATCTTCAGGCCGTAATAGATAAGCATCGGCACAACTCCGCTGATCATCCATGTGCCGGCAAGTGAGCCAATAAGAAAGAGTATAAGTATGGAAGGCATGGCCGATCCTATGCTCTTGACTATTGTTGACCTGATGTATTTCCATTTGTGACCCAGCCTTACTGCAATGAGACCGGCCACCGTAGCCGACAATACAAGGGCTATCTGGTTGGCCCCCGAAAGTGTATCGTCACCGAAATACCTGACATTGAAGGTGAGAAGGATAATTAATATTATTATAGGTATCAATGCCTCGAGTAGCTTCGGCTCCCTGCTTGCTTTTGTCATATGCGCCTGCTGATTTATAGAAGCCGCAAGATAAAATTTTTTTCCATTTTATCCAGCATTACTGAAGTCCAATAAGCCAATAATGACTCCTGGCTGATCAAAATCATGAAGATGGTCTGCTGTCCTGAGGACAGACTGAAGCACGTTGCTCAAAGCCCATCACTTTTCCACGGCATGCCATTCATAATTAAATTTATCTTGCCTTTCCTTTTATTTTTAATTATCTTGTTGTATAATTGGTGAGCATGAAACAGGAAATTGACTTTTTTAATATAAGACCGGAGGATAAAATACCTCAGAAAGGCAGGATGCTTATATCGGAGCCCTTCCTGCCCGATACTTTCTTTAATCGTACACTGGTATACCTTACTGAACATAACGAGAAAGGATCCGTGGGCTTTATTATAAACAAGCTAATAAACCTCAGGGTGAACGATGCACTTGAAGGATTTCCTGTATGGGATGAGAAAATGGCCATGGGCGGACCCGTGGCACCTGACACCCTGCATTACCTGCATACAATGGGAGATATTGTTCCCGATAGCGTATGGGTTTCTGATAATATTTTCTGGGGAGGGAATATCGAGGTTATCAAAGAGCTGATCAACTCCTCCCGGGCAGGCAGTGATGATATACGTTTTTTCCTGGGTTATTCAGGCTGGGGAGTTGGCCAGCTGGAAAAGGAATTAAAGGAAAATTCATGGGTTATCGCCGATGTAGCCCCCGAAGTGGTTATGAGATACCGTAAGGAAGATAGCTGGAAAACAGTGCTCCGTTCACTGAATAAGAAATACAGCTTATGGGCTGAATTCCCCGACAGCCCCGAAATGAATTAAGCGAGCGCGGTCCCCTAAGCTGTGCTTCCAGGAGAGTCAATTAATGCATTATCTTGAAAACCAGCTCTTTGAGCAGATCACCAGGTGAGCTGGATATATCACCGATACCTTTCGACTTCATATCGAACTGGCGAAGCAGGTGAATGATCCTTATCGTCTTGCGCGGGTCATAATTCCTCGATGCCATTTCATACTCACTTACAAAATAAGGATTGATCCTCAGTATGGAGGCTACCCTGTTCCTGGATTTGTCTTTCAGGTAATGGTAGATAAGGAGCTTCCTGAAGAAAGAAAAAATGGTGGCCAGGCTTACGGCAATAGGGTTGTCCCTGGGATTATGACCAAAATGATTTACTATAAGATTGGCCCTGGGGATGTCTCTGCGGCCTATGGCATTCTGTAATTCAAAATTGTTAAAATCCTTGCTTATTCCTATCGTCCTTTCTATGTCGGCAGCAGTAATATGATGTTCCCCTTCAGGCATGGCTATAAGCAGCTTGTTCAGCTCATTTACTATGCGCGAAAGGTCTGACCCCAGGTATTCGGTCAGTATATGGCTGACATTCCTGTCGGCTTTAATGTTATGCTCCCGCAGGTATGAATCTATCCAGTCAGGGACCTGGTAATCCCTTAATTTCTCGGAATAGTAAAGCTCCACATTCTTGTTCCTGTCAAGTGCCTTGTAAAGTGATGTGCGTTTGTCCAGCTTTACATACTTGTAGCTTATAACCAGCACGGTACTGTCAAGTGGATGCTCAAGGTACTTTACCAGTAGCTCAAGGTCCTTAAGGTAATGAGCTTCCTTCACGATAACCACCTGCTGGTTCGACATCATGGGGAAACGGCGTGCAGTATTGATTATCGCCGGCATGTCAGTCTCCTCACCATAAAGAACAAGCTGGTTAAATGACTTCTCTTCCTCTGAAAGAATATTATCCTCTATATAATCGATAATAAGATCTATGTAATAAGGCTCGTCACCGTGCAAAAAGTATACATTCTTGTATATTTTCTTGCTCAGGTCAGAGATTATCCTGTTGTAGTTTTCTTTCATGCCTAAAACCTGAGGTGCTTAACCGATATTGCGTTTTCCCTGATTTCTTTAAGTGTCTCAATTCCTATGCGCAGGTGGGTGGCCGTGTAATTATCCGATGCCATCCTGTCACTTTCCTCCGTCTTTATGCCTGCAGATATCATGGGCTGATCTGTAACAAGCAACAGTGCCCCGGTGGGTATCTCGTTAGTGAACCCAACGGTGAAGATAGTGGCTGTTTCCATATCTATGGCCATAGCCCTTGTTTTTTGTAAATACCTCTTGAAGCGGTCGTCATATTCCCATACCCTGCGGTTTGTAGTGTATACGGTGCCGGTCCAGTATTCCAGCGACTGCCTGTTGATAACCGATGCCAGGGCTATCTGCAGTTTGAATGATGGCAGGGCAGGGACTTCAAGGGGCAGGTAATCATTGGAGGTTCCGTCACTGCGTATGGCCGCTATGGGTACTATAAGATCACCTACCTTGTTCTTCTTCTTCAGTCCGCCGCATTTACCAAGAAAGAGTAGAGCCTTTGGCTTTACCGCCGACAGGAGATCGGTGATGGTGGCTGCGTTGGGACTGCCCATACCGAAATTTATTATGGTAACCCCCCCGGCAGTGGCATTGGGCATATTCCTTCCCAGTCCGGTAACCTCGACATTATGCATGTCAGCAAATAACTGGACGTAGTTCTGAAAATTTGTGAGAAGGATGTACTTCCCAAAATCTTCAATCTTCATGCCGGTATACCGTGGTAACCAGTTGTCAACTATTTCTGCTTTTGTTTTCATTCCCTATAAGTAAAAAAAAGTTCATGTTCCTGTGATAGCCTGTGAGGATTATTATTTATCTCAATATCTTTGTTCCTTGAAAAAGTGTAATAAGATTTCAAAAATACAAAAACTCGGGTGAAAGAACTTAATCTCCCTGCATATTCATTCAGTATTAAACGGGGCGACAATGCCAGGTCATTGATTTACGATGAAATACGCAGGAAATTTGTGAATCTTACACCTGAAGAATGGGTCAGGCAGCATTTTATCAAATACCTGGTGAATGAAAAGAAATACCCGCCCGGACTTCTGGGGGTGGAGGTGATGTTTAAAATGAACAGGCTGGTAAGGAGGGCCGATATACTTGTATATGACAGGAAAGGGCAGGCTGCAATGATTGTTGAATGTAAGGCACCTGAAGTAGGGATCAGTGCTGCCGTGTTTGACCAGATAGTGGAATATAACCTTAAATTCAGGCTTAAGTATATTGTTGTAACAAACGGCCTGAAACATTTTGCCTGTTTAACAGACCCGGAAAAAGGGGAATGGTCGTTTATGGATACCATTCCTCATTATGACTTACTTAACGAGGCGGACTGACATGATTGATGTAAGCTGTGCCATTATACATAATGACAAATCGGAAATACTCATTGTTCAGAGGGGTGAACATACAGACCATCCCTTTAAGTGGGAGTTTCCCGGGGGTAAAATAAAAGATAATGAGAGTTTTGAAGACAGCATAATACGGGAAATAGATGAAGAACTGTCCATGGACATCATTATTACGGGTGATCTCCCTCCCGTGGAATATGACTACGGTCTGAAGAAAGTGAGGCTGTTTCCTGCCCTCTGTGATACACTTGACGATTATCCTGAGCTTAGAGAGCATCTGGCCTATAAATGGATTAAAGCCCATGAACTGGATGAGGTGGATCTCTGTGAGGCTGATATACTGGTAGCTACTGAATACAGGAAGCGCTATGCACAAGGACCCGCAGTAAAAACTGGCAATGAAGCAGGGATGAGCGGGGAAGACAAAAATAAGATAAGGGAAATGCTCAGTGGCAAAGGAGGCTACGCAGCATGTGACGTCCTTGCTGACAACATAATAAAAGACAGCAGTATGCTTGGCTTAATGGTGGATTATTCCCTTTCCGGCGATAAGACACTGGCTTTCCGGGCCTCATACTGCATAGTCAAAGCAGAAGAGAAGGTTCCGGGCATCGCCGAACAATATTACGGACTTTTCACTGAATCGCTTCCCGGACTGGATCATGAATCAGCAATACGTGCCTTCCTGAAGATACTCAATGCTTATGACCTGGCCAGGATGGATGAGGATCATCATGGCATCCTTGCCGGGTGTTGTTTTGCATGGCTGGCGGGTACCGACTCCTCCATAGCCGTTAAGGTATATTCGATGAACCTGCTTTACATGCTCAGCTCCATATACCCTGAGCTGACAGGTGAGCTCAGGGAGTCTATTCTGGCAGTGATTGAGGAAGGCTCAGCGGGCATCAAGGCCCGGGGCCGTCAAATACTGAAACTGTTGCCTGGCTGACCCTTCAGTATTAGTACCACCTTCTCCTTCCCATCTTATCCTTATCGTTCACATCATTGGCATCCAGTACCCACATACCCCTTCCATGGGTGGCAATTATAATCATGTTTTCCCCGGGGTGTATCTGCAGGTCGTGTACAAAGGCGTATGGCAGATCACCCAGCACCTCGTAATTCTCACCTCCGTCCTTGCTTACATATACACCTGCATCGGTACCAACATAAATTATATTACGGTTTACAGGGTCCTCCCTTATCACATTCACCGGGCCAACAGGAATATTAGCGGATATGTCAGTCCACGTGTCACCAAAATCAGTCGATTTCCATATATACACCTGGAAATCATCATCGCGCCTGCCTGTCTGTGTCATATACACGGTGCCAAGATCATACCTTGAGGCTGTGATCCTGGACACCCACCTCACCGGCACCGGATCACTGCGTATCTCTGTCCAGTTTTCGCCACCGTCCTTTGTGCGCCATACACGACCATCATCGGTACCGGCATAAAGCAGTCCGAACTTAAGGGGTGACTCGTCAAAGGCCGAAATAGTCTGGTAGCTTATATCGCCCATCTTTTCAGGATCATTATAACTGAGGTCAGGGCTGATATATTCCCACGTACTTCCCCTGTCCCTCGACATAAGCACATATTGCATACAGTGGTATACTATATCCTGGTTATGGGGTGACAACAGGGTGGGAGCAACCCACTGTCCTCGCAGTATTTCTTCATCACTGTACCTGCGGGGCAGAATGTTTTCCTGGCCCTGGGGGTAATTTTCTATTTCTGCCCTTGCAAGGTTGCCATAGAATGAACTGGCATAGATGGTGTTGTTATCATCCTTGTTTACTGCATGTGTGGTCCCTTCGGCACCCAGTATATTTTTCCATTCGGTGGGCCTTATGTTGTCACGTCCGCGACTCAGGTCTACCTCCGTGTAGAAACTGTGGTGGTCCTGTATCGAACCAAAAACCCTGAAAGGCGTATTCAGGTCATATTCAATATTATAGAACTGTGCCAGCGGTAGTTCTTCGATAGGGTATTTCCATGTCTCGCCCTGGTCATATGAAATGGTCAGTCCCCCGTCCTGTACGTTAAGCAGGTAATTACCATTGTCCGGATCAATCCACAGTCCGTGATGATCGGCGTGTGGCCCTCGCAACTGGGTGAATGTTTTCCCGCCATCAGTGCTTTTACTCAGGGGGATACCCATAATATATACAGTGTTTTCATCAGACGGGTCAACTCTTATCTGGCCAAACACCCACCCGTAGGTTGATGAATGTCTCTCCATGTATGTTTTCATGTCCGCGGTCAGTCCGCTCACCTGCTTCCAGTTCCTGCCACCATTCTCCGTTTTGTATACTGTTGCTCCCTTTATCACATCCTGTCTCTGTCGGCCATAGGAGTCCAGCTGTCCCGGCTCGGCAGGGTAAGCAACCTCATAATTATCGACAAGGGCATAGAGGGCGTCAGGGTTACTTGCGGCTATATCTATACCTATACGCCCCAGCTTATTGGCCTCCGGTAAACCGTTTACTATCTTTTCCCAGGTTTTTCCCCCGTTGGTCGATTTCCAGATGGCACAGTTCCTTGTTGTTTCGTAGGTTCGCGGATCATTCCATTTAAGCCTCATCCTTTCCCAGGTAGTACAGTAAATAGTGTTTGGTTTTTTGGGATCCAGAACAAGGTCAAAGACACCGGTCATCTCATCTATATACAATATTTTTTCCCATGTCCTTCCACCATCGGTGGTCTTGTACAATCCTCTTTCTTCATTTGGTGTCCATTCATGCCCGGTGGCTGCAACATATACTATATCAGAATTCTTAGGGTGCACCCTTATGCGGCCTATTGTCAGTGTATTTTCAAGTCCCATATTCTTCCATGTCTTTCCCCCGTCAGTAGTCTTGAAAACGCCACAACCGGCATTTGAGCTCCTGAAGATATTGGCTTCACCGGTACCGACCCACACTATGTCAGGGTTAGAGGGATCAATGGCTATGTCGCCTATCGAGGCAGTTGGCATATCGTCAAATACAGGTTCGAAGGAGCTGCCTTCATTCTCTGATTTCCAAACACCACCCGAGGCTGAGCCTATCCATATGGTATATGACCTGCCACGTGGCATTACCGCCTCTACATCAGTGCATCGGCCACTTATGTTGGTGGGACCGATATATTGCCAGTGCAGGTCCTTGAATGATGAGTTTTCTTTCATTGCCATGTGACCGGCAAACAACTTTACTTTTTCCTTGCCTGCCAGTACAGGCTGCTTTATTTGTCCTGCCAGGCCTGAAGAATAAATAAATACAAGCATGATAAGGACGATCATTCTCACAACTTTTTTCATAGGTTTGAATTTTTTATTTTACTATAAATGAAGAAAATAAAAATTTTCTTCACTCTGTTACCGCTACGCTCTCCCATTAACTTTTTTAATAATTTCCTTTCGTGAAATTTTGATTAAAAAAGTCAATGCTCGTTTCATAGGTTTGATTATTGGATTTAATATTGATACAGGTTTTACAAGCAGTGTAAATTTACAATTTACATAATAATTATGATACTTATTTATTGTGTTCTATAATATTAAAACAGGTTTGCCCGGGGAGGA
>JAZBOI010000258.1:0-3850 GCA_036351095.1 Bacteroidales bacterium
AAAAGTGAAATCGGGCATATTATAAAAAATATACGCCACCAGGTGAAAGAATATCGTAAGGGTGATATTGTTGCAAATGAGGGGGATAGTTATGACCGGCTGATAATGATAGTGGAAGGATCGGTGGTGGGCGAGATGATGGATTTTGAAGGCAGGGTGCTAAGGGTTGAACACAGGGAAGCTCCCGGCACTGTTGCTACGGTTTTCATATTCGGTGAGGATAACCGCCTTCCCGTTACGATAACCGCCCTGGAGGATACCCGTTTGCTTTTTATTCCCAGGGAAGACCTTTTGGAATTGTTTGCCGTGAACAGGATTGTCTTAAGGAATTTCATGGATATAATGGCAAACCGTGCCCAGTTTTTGAGCAATCAGCTTAAATTGCTGGCTCTTAATTCAATAAGAGGTAAGATTGCCCATTACCTGCTTGGCCAGGTAAAGGAACAGGGAGCTGATAATATTCGCATACCTCACACCCAGGAAGAATTATCCGAGACCTTCGGGGTGGCGAGGCCTTCAGTTGCCAGAACCCTGGGAAGCATGAACGAGGAAGGTATAATAAAATCCCGGGGCAAGGACATCCGTATTATTGATAAGAGCCGTCTTTCAGCCCTGCTGAGATAGTTATACATGAATATTCCGGGAGATTATTACCATCTTTTAGAACCTTGCTCCGAACTGCAGGCTATAGTATCTCTGTGGTCGTATATCACCTGGGCGTCCCATATATTCGGTATTTGTGAGATTTTTCACCGAGATGGAAAGGTCATACATAGTATTAAATCGATACTTTGCATGCATATCCAGTAAGAAATGCCCCTTATTATTTTCGGTCCACCAGTCAAAAAATCCGGGAAGTAAGTCTTCCCTTGTGAGCGGATTGACAAAAACATCATCGATGGCAAGTATCCTGGATTTTAAGTAACAGCTCACACCCGTTTCAAATCTTTGATAGATAGTAGAAACAGAAAGTTGTGATGAGTGTTTCCGCCTGAATTTAAGGTATGTATCTGTATTTCTGCCGCTGATGCCATTGAACTCGACCGGGTACATAAAGGTATAGCCTCCCCTCATTGTGGTATTAAAAGCACCAAAATTCCTGTTCAGCATAAATTCAAATTCTGCACCGTATACCCTTGAATTTTCAATATTTACAGGGCGGAATCCATAGGAATAGGTTTCTGTCACCGGATCCTCATACCAGCCAAAGACATATTCGATCATATCCCTGTTCTGGGAATAGAAGAGTGATATATCTGCATGGCCACTCACTGTCCCGGCAGAAATGGCATGTTTGATGCCAATTTCCGAACTCCATCCCGATTCAGGCCTGATCTCCGAATTTGGTATAATCTTTATTGATCCCACAGTAGTATAGGCATGTTTTTCAGCTATGGACGGGTAACGGTATCCTCCACCGTATGAAGCCCGTAGAAACGTGGCTTCCCTTATTTTCACGTTCATTCCAAGCCTCATTACAGGCACCACTTTATCGGCCTGGCTGTCCAGGAAATTTTGTTCCAGTCTTACACCTGTTATTATTTTCAGTCGCTCATATGGCCTTATATCAAGCTGTGAATAAGCAGCTATATTCTGTCCCTTATGGTCGCCATGGAAATTCGAGTTAATCAGGCTGTATTGCTGGCTAACACCTGATATGAGTTTGAATTTTTCAGAAGCTGTGAAGCTAAACTGGTACTCGGAAAAGACAGAGTACGAATTGCTGTTGTTATTACTGTTCTGGGGCAGTTTATTGATATTACCAAGTAAGCGCAGCTTTAAGTCGTGTTTAATGCGCTTATTTTTATTAATTGAGATGAAGGGATCCAGAGCCATTGAGCTTCCCCTGAATGCCATGGCGGTTGACTGATCCTGTTTTAACGCACCGGATTCTGCATCTTCCCAGAGCAGGAAATCCGTTTTATTTATATAAGTTGCGTTAATCGCTGCACCCAGTGTTAGCGATTTATATTTCCCGCCGGCATGTTTCAGATTCAGGTTTATACGGCCCAGGGCCTCGTCATTGAGCTTCCTGTAGCCTTTATCATTTGACAACCTGGCACCGGCACTAATTTTTGTGTTATCATATTTGCCGGAATGAGTGATTGAAACACTCTGTGTCATCCTGGGCGTATCCCACCACACCCAGTCTTTATTTGCCGGTTTGTCATATATACCTGCTACAAGTGAAAAGCGGGTAAGTGGTTCAGGTCCGGGCTCCGCCGTGATGAAATTAATAACCCCGTTCAATGCCGATGATCCGTAAAGTACCGAGGAAGCCCCTTTTATTACCTCTATCTGTGCAATATTCTCCATTGGGAGTGAAGACCACTTTATGTTTCCCGCATCGGTCGACAATATGGGCAGTCCGTCGACCAGGGCCAGCACCCTGCTTCCGGCACCGTAGCTGTAACCGCTGCCTCCCCTGACGGAGGCCTGGCCGTCGAGGATCTCGATACCGCTGGTTTTATTGATAATCTCCGCCGCATTAATGGAATGGTTCTGGTTTATCACGTGCGGTTTAATAATATCCATTGAGACAGTCAGTTCCGAGATCCTTTGTTCTGACCGGCCAGCGGTAATTACTATCTCGTTGATCTCATTAACTAGGGGATTGAGCAGTATATCTATATCAACCGTGTCATTTGCTGAAAGGTTGAATGTTTTTGTAAGCGGGCTGTAGCCTACGAACCTGAAAGTGACCACTGTCCTGCCCGGCGACACTCTGAGGACAAATTTTCCTTCACTGTCGGATGTAGTACCCTTGTTGATTCCATAAATAATATTTACACCCGGAAGCGATTCTTTCGTAGTGGCGTCATAGACCCTTCCCCGGATTATGCAATCAGAGGCACCTGCAAAGGCATAAGAGCAGAAGAAAAATACCAGGAGTGTGATGCAGGAGCGCATGAATACATATTATTTTGGTTTGAATGTGATCCTGATCGTGAAATATGTACCCTGTACTGCATCCACCAGCCATTCGGTACTGATCTTAAAAGACTGCTGTGTGAGTTCAATAATCTTCAACTCCAGCGGGGTACCCAGGGAAGGGGAGGAGATGGTAATTTTTGTTTCATTTTCCATAAAGTACCAGCTGCCTGTGTACTGGCCGAAATCGCCGGTCCCGTCAGGCCTGAATTCAGCATCTCCTGCCATCTTTTCGAGGAATTCCCCCGGCCCTGATGCGTCTTCCCCGTTAACAAGCAGGCTGTCGCTCGTCCACACCTGCCCGGTCAGAATCTTAAAGCGCTCACTTTTTTCCTCCTCTTTTGTGCAGGCAAATATTAAGAGTGCTAACAGCACCGGACACAGCAGGAATATAATTTTATTTTTTCCCATGATCATCGATTTACTTTAACCTGATTTCTAAGACTTTGAAAAATTAAGAAATTAAATGAATAAAACAAATTCTACATCTGGGAAAAGCATTGTTACCACTTATTGCACATCAGGTTATAAATAGGCTTTTGCTTGAATATTCAGGATCACATGTCAGGTTTATCTTCAATTTTCTCAATCCTGCCTCATCACCCGGGGTGGGGATATGTGTGAGATGTACCTCGCAATCACTTATGAATTTGAGTTTTTCAAGTGCCATTTGTGCGGCAGGGTTTGACAGGGCGCTGATCCCCAGGATAATTAATGTTTCATCAAGATCAAGACTGACCATCTTGCCCTTTAGTATGTCTCTTTTTAAATGGGTTACAGAATCGATTATACTCTCAGGCAGAAGGAACATATTATCAGGCAGGCCGGCCAGGTATTTGGTGGCATTTAAAACCAGGCTTGAGGAGGCATGCATCAGGGGAGAATTCTTGCCTGTAATAATTGTGCCGTCATGCAGTTC
>JAZBOI010000259.1:0-3045 GCA_036351095.1 Bacteroidales bacterium
AAGACTGTAAACGGGGACCTGGTATTTCGGATCAGCATAACCTTCCCATTCTATCATATTATCCTGTGTCTGACCAAACAACCCGTGCTGTGGACCGAAAATGGCAGATAAATGAACCGAAGCGCTTTCCATAATAATATCCAGAATATGCCTGTAGCTGCTGTTGATGCTTGGAGCATGACAGAGCACGGCAACTTTTTTATTTCTGATAAAAGGTAAGATTCTTTCCGGGTACTTATCAAGGCCTGTTTTAACCATATATCTAACTAATTTAGAAGCTTCAAATAAACAAATAATTACCGAAAAATGTTACTTGTATAAATATGTATGCTTTCTCTGTCATCATATTTAATGATATTTTTTCAGATTGTTGACAGCTTGATGGCAAAATAAGTATAAAATGTTCATTATTTAATTAAATGAAGTTAAATTTGCAGATTCAGGATGAAAAAATTATTGACAATACAGGCTCTGTTGATCGTTGCTCTCGGTGTTTCTTTTGTGTCATGTAATGAGCAGGAGCAGGAATCTGTAATATATATTTTTGCATCGACCGATGTGCATGGGGCAATATTCGATACTGATCCGCTTACGGGCCGCAGGAGTAATTCTTCGATGGCGGCCATAGCTTCTTATATTGAAAATTTTGAACGTGACGAATATATATTGCTCGATAATGGGGATAATCTCCAGGGCAGTCCTTCTGTTTATTACTATAACTTTATCGACACTTCATCAGTGCACCTTTGGGCAAGGGTTTTGAATTACCTCGACTACGATGCTGTCACTGTTGGAAATCATGATATAGAGGCAGGTCACCAGGTGTATGACAGGATAAGATATTCATATGATTTCCCCTTACTTGCGGCCAATGCTGTGGTGGAAGGAACAGAAAATCCTTATTTTATACCTTATACCATCATTGAAAAAGGTGGTCTGAAAGTAGCGCTTATGGGATTGATAACACCCGGAGTACCAGGCTGGCTGCCCGGGATATTGTATGAGGGGATAGAATTCAGGGATATGGTTGAAACGGCTGAAAAGTGGATGACGGAAATAGAAAAGGAGAAACCTGACCTGGTGGTCGGCTTGTTTCATGCCGGGTGGGATGAAAGCTATGAGGGTGAGGAAGGTTCTTATATGAACAATAATGCCTCACTGGCGGTGGCAAAAAAAGTGGAAGGCTTTGATATAGTTATTATAGGTCATGATCATGACACCCTGAGTGATTTTGTTGTCAGTGAAGCCGGTGATTCAGTCCTTATACTCGATGCAGGAAGCCGGGCAGACTATCTCGGTGCTGCAAAGATTGTCCTTGAAGGAAAAAGAAAAAAGAGCATTGTATCCATAAGCGGTGAACTGCTTAACATGAACAGACAGGAAGCAAGCGGCAGTTTCATGGAACATTTTGATGAAGAGTACGGCCTTATCAAAGACTATGTAAGCCGTACAATCGGCCACCTGGATAAAAGGATCACTACAAGGGACGCATATTTTGGTGATTCGGGATTCATGGACCTGATCCACGGGGTGCAGTTGGAGATAAGCGGGGCGGATATTTCTTTTGCGGCACCATTGTCATACGACATTACACTCGAAAAAGGACCGCTTACCGTATCGGATATGTTTGACCTTTACCGTTATGAAAACTTGCTTTATACCATGGAGATGAACGGTGATGAGATTGACCGCTACCTTGAGTATTCCTATGCTCAATGGTTTGATACAATGACAGGTCCGGATGATAATCTTTTCAGGACAGAAGACACCGGCAGGGCTTACACATTTAGTAACAGGACCTATAACTTCGATTCGGCGGCAGGGATTGATTATACTGTTGATGTTAGCAAGCCAGACGGCAACAAAATTACTATCAGTGCTTTCTCGGACGGGAGACCTTTTGAAGCCGATAAAAAGTACAGGGTGGCCCTCAATTCATACCGGGGAAGCGGGGGAGGGGGGCACCTGGAACATGCACTCTCCCTTGAAAATGATGAGCTCAATAGCAGGCTTTTGGAATCTACCGATAAAGATCTGCGCTATTATATGATTAAATGGTTTGAGGAAAATGAAGATCCGGTGATAGAAACAGACAGTAACTGGTACATTATACCCGGTGAGTGGGTATCATTATCAAAAACCAGGGAATATGAGAAACTTTTTAAAGAAACTACCAATGATGAATAGTAAAATAATAATAAGCAGGCTGGTATTGACAATTATGTTGGTTGTCACCGGTTTTGCTGTTTCTTCATGTGCAGTCAAAAACAAGTTTGAATTCGCAAGTGGCGCAACAAAACCTAAAAATGTAATACTGATGATTGGAGATGGTATGGGTATAAGCCAGGTGTCAGGTGCGATGACTATCAGCGGGAATAGCCTGAAGATGACCACAACCAAACACATTGGTTTTGCCACAACACAGTCTTACGATAATTATGTCACCGATTCAGCTGCCGGCGGTACGGCAATTTCTTCAGGAAAGAAAACACGCAATGGCATGATAGGCAAAGGGCCTGACAGCACGGATGTTAAACACATAACTGAAGAGCTGAGAGAGAAGAAGAAGATGGCTTATGGTGTGGTAAGCACCAGCGCGGTGACCCATGCTACACCAGCATCCTTTGTTGCCCATAATATTAGCCGTAATGATTATGAAGGTATTGCCCTTGATTTCGTGAGAAAACAGCCGGAGGTTTTTATCGGGGGCGGTAAGGACAATTTTGTAAAGAGGAGAGATCAGCGTGATCTCGCTAAAGTCCTCGAAAATGATGGTTATGAGGTTGTTTATACAATGGATGATCTTCAGAAGGTTAAATCTGATAAGGTGGCTGGCTTACTTGCGGAGGCACATTTGTCAAGATACTCTGACGGCCGGGATTACGCACTGGCTGAAGCTACCAATGTGGCAATTGAAGTACTTGCGAGAAACCCCAATGGCTTTTTTCTTATGGTTGAAGGATCGCAGATAGACTGGGGTGGTCATGCTAATGATCCCCAGTATGTTCTGGAAGAAACATTTGATTTTGACCTGGCCGTTGGTGT
>JAZBOI010000260.1:0-2783 GCA_036351095.1 Bacteroidales bacterium
ATCTTTCCATTCACCATCAAAGAAATACTTTGTTTTATCATCATTTGTTGTCTCAAGGTAAAGATCCACATCGTCAACCATCAGGTTAGTCATTCCCCATGCGATATCTTCATTATGGCCTGCTATTATAAATGGCTGCCCTGGTACAAGCACGCCTGTAACATTCAACTTCCCTGGTATAATCTGGTGCATCTGCATCCATATCCCAGGGCTTGACAATCCCAGGTGCATGTCGTTTGACAGCAGGGGTTTTCCTGTCTCCGAGCGCTCACCGCTCACAGCCCAGTTATTGCTGCCATAAAAGGGTGTTATCCCCAGCTCATTTACCTTATCGATGGCTTTTACATAGTCCGCCACAGCCAGAAGGGACTTTTCATCCAGTTCAAAATCAGGGTAAACAGGGTCGCCTGTATAATCATAATAGGGAATCATCCTGCCTGCTGCTTCCTCACCCAGGTGTTTCATCAGCTTATAAATAAAAACATCGCCTGAAAGGTTTCCACCGGCCAGGTCCCAGCCCATATATCCAATAATATTTGCGGAATTTTCAAGCGTCCATTCACGAGGCGTGTAAGCCAGTATCCTGAATTCAGGGGGAAGTTTCTTTCCTGCCTGTTCGATATAATAGTTCACCCCCCTGGTAAATTGCCGGATACATTCCAGTATCTCTAAGTCAGTATCTGCCAGCACCATTTTTGATTTTTCAGTCATTCGCAGGGCTCTGAGGAAGAGATCTGTTTCCACATACTCTTCTCCGAAAATCTCTGATAATTCCCCTGTTGTTGCCCTGCGTATGAGGTCCATCTGCCACAATCTCTCACGGGCCATAATGTACCCAACCAGCATATATAGATCATGCTCATTCAGGGCATAGATATGAGGCATTCCCCTTTCATCATGTATGACCCTGGCTTCAGATTTAAGTCCCGGCATCACCATCTCACCTTCATAAACAGGCCTGGCACCGTTTGAGATGCCCTTCACAATAAAAAAACCTGCTATTATAAAAATGATTAGCAGGGATATAATGGCATACAGAATAATCTTAAATATTTTCATATGTCACAATTATTTTGAGTACCCAAGATAATAAAAATCCAGGCTATTATTGTGAAGTAATCTTATCCAGGATATCCTTCACGGGGATTACCTGGAAATACAGTTCTTTTACACCTTCGTACAGTATCCCAATTTTGTCTTCTTCAACCATTGTCATACAGGAATAACCATATCCCTCTGCTTCGTTAATTTCAAGCCGGTACTCTTCTGGCCAGGTCAATCCTCCATCAATACTTGCCTTAACAGTCATATTCGTCCTATTATATTTATTATCCGGATTAGAAAAGAACAGTACCTGTATTTTTTCTCCGTCAACCTTCAGATTAGCTGCTAAAAGGCTTGCCATACAGTTGGGTTCGGGCAGTGCCGAATTTGAAGAAGGGTGCATGGTCCATGTCCGGCCCATATCAGCTGTTGTTGCAACTGCCCTTCCGTTTGTTTCATCCTTCACCTGCCTGTTCCGGTCGTCCCTCATATTCAGCATCAGGTCTCCATTAGCCAGCTGCACTACCTGTGCCTCAGTTGTATTTGGCCTGGCGCCCTTGCCTATTTGCCATGTCTCACCTCCGTCCACACTGTATACAATGGTTGAATGACTGGTATACTGTCCACCATCTATTGCCTTTTCACCAATATCAGCCTTGAACTGGGCAGGGAAAACAAGGGTGCCGTCATCCATACTTATACCCCTGCCCGGGCCCTGCAGTAAGAGTTGCCAGTCAGGGTCTTTAATCTGTTCAGTAATATTTATTGGCTCAGACCAGCTAAGTCCGTCATCATTGCTCTTTGTCAGTATGAACTGCCCTGTTTCCTCAGGGCTCATGCCCGGTTGTGATGACCACCATAGCATGTCATCAGTTGTCAGTCCGCTCATCCAAAGTGCGGCAACCCACAATGTGCCTGTTGCATGGTCAAAAAGGACACAGGGATCACCTGCCCCGTTAAGTCTTTCCGGGCGGCCACCCCATTCACCCATGTCCAGGATCACCCTCATATCTTCCCATGTCTGACCACCGTCGGTGCTGCGACTCATGCCTATATCAATATCTTCCTGGAGGTCCTTACTCCTGTTATAGCGATTATCGTAAACTGCTATCAGGCTACCTTCATTTGTTGTCACCAGTCCGGGTATCCTGTAGGTGTCACAGCTATCCTGCCCGGCCTGCCTTAGAATTTTTGCAGGTCTGTATGAGAACAACGGCTCTGCATCAAGTAGCAGGCTGAGCTTATTTTCAAAGATCAATTCTATATTATCTATCCGGAAGCTTTGTTCAAGCTGTGCATCATCACTAACAGTGAAATCGAAGCTAAGTTTATGGCTTCCGGGCTCAAATTGAGCCAATCCTTTAACCGTGGTTTTATCCGATTTAAATTCGCTTGTTTTCCCAAACAAAGAACCTGACACTTTTTCTCCAGGTTCATTAACATATTGAATATCTATTGACTCCAGAAAATCAGTGTCACTTTCATCCGTAAAGTATATTTTCACTGCATTCAGGTTGACGGGTTCTGCAGTATCAGGAACAGAGATATTGATATTGATCAATCCGGGATTAACCCGGCCGGAAAAAAGGGGGTATTTGCTTATGCTTATATTATGACTGATATTTAACAGGTTTTCGTGATTGCTATTCTTACAGCCGCAAAAAATGCTGAAAATCGATACAATGAAAATTAATTGCTTTGCTTTCTTCATCTGTGCTGGATTGAAATATATAATGAGC
>JAZBOI010000261.1:0-2340 GCA_036351095.1 Bacteroidales bacterium
GAGTGGTGTTGACCGGGCCCACCCGCTTTTCGGGGAAAAGATGTACGAGGAAAGGTTAGGTGAGAGGTACTATGCCTTTGATCACAAAGGATGGCGCTTCTACATACTCGATTCAGTTGATGAGAGGGAGGACCAGTCAGGCTATTATGGACATGTTGACAGCCTGCAGATTGCCTGGCTCAAGGAGGACCTTGCGAATGTTGATCCCTCCACACCCATAGTTATCAGCGTACATATTCCTTTCATAACCATACAGACCCAGCTCCTGAGCGGCTCAACAGCTGCTAACGCTGAAGGCCTGGTAATAACCAACTCAAAGGAAGTGCTTTCACTCTTCGATGAGCATAACCTGAAACTCGTATTGCAGGGACACCTGCATTTCCTGGAGGATCTCTATGCACAGGGTGTGCATTTCATCACCGGCGGTGCCGTGTCATCCAGCTGGTGGAATGGTCCGCGCATGGGTATGGAGGAAGGCTTTCTGATGGTACATGTCGATGGCCAGGAATTCGACTGGGAATATGTTGATTACGGCTGGGAAGTTAACTGACCCAACTACCTGTTCAGGGGCAGCTCCACGCCAAAGCCTGATTTTTTGTCTTCCCTTTTGAGCAGGAGGGCAAAAAGTAATCCCAAAAGACCCAGCCCTGCAAACAGTAAGATCGCGGGCCTGTAATTGAGTATCTCCGGGTTCCCGGGATTGGCAGCATCAAGTATGATCCCTGCAAGGAGGGGGAAGCCCCAGAGGCCAAGGTTCTGGAATGAATACATCATGCCATATGCCGTTCCTATCTGCCTATCCTCCACCAGTCTTACCATTGAAGGCCACATTGCCGCCGGGACAAGTGAAAAGGCAATACCCAGGAGGATCATGGGGACATAGGGCGTAAGATTCGTAAAGCTAAACACCAGGTGTACCAGCAACAGGGTGGACGAACCGAAGATCATTACGGTTGCGGCGCGACCTTTACGGTCGATGAGTGAGCCGAAAAGGGGTGTGAAAATGAGGGTCCCCAGTGGCAGCAAAGAGGCAATGCGGCCACTCTGAATTGCACTCATACCAAACTTGTCAGAGAAAAAATCAGGGGCGTAGGACATAAACGGGAAAACGGCCGAGTAGAAAGTGACGCATAAGAGCAGGATATATATATAGGCCCTGTTGCTTATAATGCTCACTATATCGCTCATCCTGAAAGGGTTTTTGGGCTTTTTCTTCTCTGATAGACTTACCTGCCTGTCGAGTTTAATATCAAACATCATATATATAATGAAGGCGAGCAGGCCAATACACACCAGCATGGCAGCAAACCATATGGCATTGGTTAAGCCGGACCCATCCTCCCTTGCCAGGACAGGTGATAGTTGTAAGGCCGCAAAGGTTCCCAACCTGCCAAAGGCCACTTTCAGACCGAAAGCAAGGGCGAGGTCCTTCCCCCTGAACCATTTTACCAGTATCTTGCTCACCACCACGATACTTGTCTCAGCCCCCAATCCAAAGAAAAAGCGGCCCAGCAGCATCATTTTCAACTCAGGTGAATACCGGGGTATAACAGAGCTCATAAATTCGTAACCAATCCCACCGGCCCGGTATCCTTCCGAGGCACCATAGGCTGTAAGGAATGCTCCCAGTGCCATGAAGAAAATAAATATAAATCCTGTTTTCCGTATACCCATCTTATCGAGGAGGATGCCTCCCAGTACCGCCATCAACAGGAAGGTATTCGGGATGGAATAGAAAGACACAAAGAGGCCGTAGTGGGTGTTTGTAAAGCTAAACTCCTTTGTTAACAGGTCTTTAAGAGTTGAAAATGCATCGTAGAAATAATAGTTTACCGATAGAATGAATCCTACAAGCAATAAAATGCCCCACCGTGCAGCTGCTGACTCGTTTAATACCTTTCTGACTTTTTCCATAAATCCGGGATTTGAAAGCGCTAATATAGTTTTTTTAGCTAAAATGGATTGCCTTGTTCGACTTGTTTGCCTGATGGATTACCTCACTCGCTATGCTCGCTTGGTGATCCATGGGTGTCTCCGCTGAAGCGGCTTCCCGGATTGCTCGCCCTGTCGGGCTCGCGATCCAGATTTGGGGTTATTCAAACAAAAAGACGTATTGCTATAAATTTCTGGATTACCTCGTTTCACTCGGTGATCCATTTGTGAGGTTCATTCAGAAAGAAAAACCGCTCCGTTGCGCGGAGCATGGTTTTTTATTTCCACCCCCTTACAAAAGCAGGCTTTTGACGGGGATGAAAACAAAAAACCGATCACTTTCGTGACCGGTTTTTCTTTCTGTGGGTAGTACTGGATTCGAACCAGTGACCCCCTGCTTGTAAGGCA
>JAZBOI010000262.1:0-3728 GCA_036351095.1 Bacteroidales bacterium
ACTGAACTCCAGCGCATAGGTGGTGCTGTTATACAGCGGGTGCTCGCCCGATCCCGGCAGGAATTCCTGCTCCTCGGTGCGACCGATGGTCATTCCGGAGCCATGACCGAAGTAGTTTATCGGGTGGCAGTACTGCACCGGTTGCAGTCCTTCGGCCCTGCCACGCTCCAGGCTCTTCACCAGTATCTCGTTGCCCGTGCGCCCTTCAACCATCTCTTCCATGGTTATCTGCTGGAAGCGCAGGCCTTTCTTATAGACGTCCTTCAGTCCCCGGGGCGCATCATCCTCATCCGTTTCACACACGTAGGCCAGGTGCTGCATATCCGTTGTCAGGCCCATATAGCTTATACCCACATCACAGTGGAGCAGGTCGCCGCGCCGGATAACATCATCATTACCGTATTTCTCAATATTCTCCGGTGAGCGTATGATATCCAGTGATGGGAAGAACCATGCTTCCAGCCCCATGCTGTTTATCTTTTCCACTATCCACCACCTCACATCATTCCTGTTGCTCACATCGGGGATGATAATTGTGTTTGAATAAAATTCCTTTATCAGCTCGTGTGTTATTATGCACATCGTCTTGTAAAAGCTCACCTCCCAGGGAGTCCTTGTCTCGTACCATCCTATTGCTACGTCCTTGGCTGAAACCAGTCGCTCGCGGTACTTCCTGTCAAGGGCGTTATACAGTTTCTCGTAGTGGAAGTGCGACAGCCCGTTCACATGCGTAAAGTCGTCTATCACCCTGTTGTCATAGTTAATGCCTATATTCTCAGGGTCTGTCTTGCGAATATATTCAGCCACTGTCTCAAACTGTCCCTGCGCACCGTTTGATCGGTCGGTGAATATATTTTCGTACATATATCCCGATGCATATGAGCCGTGCCATGTAGCCGACAGCTTTTTGAATCCCTCGTCACTGTCGTGGAATATCAGTATGGATAGCCGCCGGGCGTTATCGCCGGGCCAGGTGTTCATTGTCTGGTATACCGGGTCGGTATCGTTCTCGAAGCATATGATAAGCCACATCTCCAGGCCCTCTCGGCGCATGATGTCAGGGAGCACATTATCGAGCTTCCACTCCAGGTTCTTGTTATACAGTTCCACCTGTTCCTCCATGCTCAGTATGGGAGGATAATCCTGGCCTGACAGCGGCAGGTATAAAAGAGCCACAAATAGAATAAGGATTGCTTTTTTCATCGTTTTTTCTTTATCTGTTATGTTTCGTTTTCCTTGTGTCCTGCCTGGCGGTGGGGGCCGCCACCGGGGGATCTACATGCTTACAGTCTCTTGCCTCATCTTCCGGGCATAGTCCTTTATATCCCTGAGTGTTTGCCTGGTGATGGTCATATCGCTGCCGCTGGCCCTGAGCACCTGCTTCCTGTAATCGATCTCCAGGTCGTTCTTTTCGAACAGGATATCAAATCTGTCAAAATATTTCTTCAGGAACTTGAGCTTCTTTGTATAATAAACCACAACGGGATCGTCATAGTAATTCTTCAGGAAGCTGAGGAGGGTATTGAGAGTGTATTTCTGTTCGGCTATGCGTTGCACCACTTCGGGATCAGGGTTGTCGGGATCGAGAAGCAGCTGTGTTGACAGGTAGAGGGCTTCTATCCATCCACCCAGTACAATCAGTCCCGCCGTGCTTTCCCTGTCGCTCTCCCCGAGATGATCCTCTATCTTCTTATAGGAACTGTTCATCAGTGCCAGCACCGTATCGGTGTCGGACATATTGTTTTCTATTCGCTCGAGCGGATCGGTAAGGTATTCGGTGGGTATATTGAGCCTTTTGCTCAGTTCCCTTACGGCCATCATATAACTTAGCATCTCTGCATTCATGTTGTGCAGCTTGAGGTAGCTCATGTCCATACCGTAAATACCCAGGTTGAGGGCTGCCTTGGAGGCACTCATGTAATCACCGGCCCTGGATACCGGGTTGAGCAATTCGATATTAATGGCTGCATCCATCCTGTTGAATATGGCGCTTATCTCCACGGGTGTAAGAAGGCCGTAAAAAATTTCATGTTTCTCCTTTTCAGTGGCAGTCTGAAGGCTGTCAGCGGAATAGGTGGAGAAGGTGGTTGCCGGGATCACTTCCCCTGCCTCTTTCTGCCGGCATGAGAACATCAGCAGGCAGGATAGCAGAATAATAAATGCTGTACTGAGTATTATTTTCATTATGAAACCTCAACTTTCACAGGCACAAGATAAGAAAAAATGAGAAAAAGCTTAATTGGGGAACGTTATCTTAGGGCTAATACAGATATGTTCTTTAATAGAAAAATGCTCCTCCCGGGCCAATAAAATTACGGCCACTAGTTGGAGCGGGCTTTCTTCAGGACAATATTCCATGCCGACCGGGTAAAGTATTTTATATCGGTAAGCAGCGGGTGTTTGTCCCATGCCTCCAGGTAGCGCATCTCTGAAGCCTGTATCTCATCGATGTCAGTAGGCATGTCATAATAGAAAGGAGGGATGAGACCGGGCTTGTACTTTATGCGTTTCTGGCGAAGATCTTCATTATAGAGGTTAAAATACTGCTCGCTCAGGGGCCTTACGCCAACAAGCTTCATGTCGCCCTGCAGGAAATTCAGGAGCATGGGCAGCTCATCCAGCCATACCTTACGTGAGAAAGCACCCCATGAGGTTATGCGGAAATCGTTTTTAAACTTGCCTCCATCCTCCAGCTGGTGGAGACCGTAGACATAGTCCTGTATATATTCAGAGTAGGGATGCATGGTGCGCAGCTTGTAAACCTTTATCTGCCTGCCGTCCCTGCCTACCCTTGGCAGCGCAATCAGTACACCGTAGTTCTTATTGTAAATATCCAGGGGCTTGCCGTTCTTGCGGCCTTCGATATAGAGGAAGCCGTTAATGAACGATTCATTGCTTATTGAGAAGCCCGCACGCACCATCCTTCCGAGAGCCTCGGCCCTCGATATAACAACGTTATTGCCCTTTGTGAGAGCAAGGTAGATCCATTTCGTAAGCCTGATCTTGGGAAATACACGCTTCACAACAAAATCGCCCGTATAATAGAGATAGTTGAGCACCGGCGGGTATTTTTTGAGTATACGCCTCTTGCGCAGGTCCTTTGTCTCCACGCAGCCCATGAAGTAACCCCCGTGTGCTACCTTGTTGTTAACGACATCAAGAAAATGGTCGAGGTCCCTGATATCGTTCATGCGTTTCAGGTTAATGATATAGCTATAGTCTTTCTTTGGCAGCGATGCTATGTTGAACTGGGTGGTGGTTGCTACTATGCGGGCATTGCCGTTAAGCTTGCCCCTGGCTATGTTAAGTATGCCGTTGGCCATCTCGCGGCCGCATTCATCAATGAGTGCACGGCGCACTTCCGGCTTAACCACCCTGAAAGCCTCGTCGGATATGGTCCTTGTATCTGTTTCACCCACCATCTCTTCCTCCGTCAGCTTGCGTATGGTCTCATAGTCTTTCCTCGGCTGGTAGTCCTGCACCGCCGCTTTCTTAACGGCAAGGAAAATGACACCGGTCACCAGCTCCAGGAAGGTGGCCATGATGGCCGTACCGAACATCACCAGGCGCGAATGACCGCCAAGATCAAGAGCCACCAGCATGAGGGCGGCAATGGAAATGGACAGGAAGTTGCAGAGGATGGTGCGACTGAAAAGGGAGCGCAGGTTGACTATCTTGCCACGGTGCATCTTACCGCCGGCAATGGACACAATGATCCATAAAACGGC
>JAZBOI010000263.1:0-2415 GCA_036351095.1 Bacteroidales bacterium
GATCAATCCCTTTTCTAACTTGAAATAAACTATCCCTTTACAGTGAAGAAATATCTATTGGCATATTAGTTGTTTTCCTGCTTTCAACCTCTACATCCTCAACAATACCAAGCACTTCCTGGAACTCACCGTCAACAGAGGTGGTAACAACAAGGTCGTAGACCATGGGAGCAAGGAAAGCAAGATGATAGCAGTCTGTATCGCATACAATACTGCTTGTTACAGCATTGGGGAAGCGCGGTGTTTCCTCATCAGCCGGATCATCGGCCTCACTCTCAGCCCAGGTGCCATCTTCATAGGCATAGACTACTATATCCACTCCTTCAGGTATGTTTGTCAGTCCCCCGGCAATCTGACCGGCCTGGTCGTCAACAACCAGTCTTATTGTAGGCTTAAGGATATATTTGCCGGCACCGTTCTGGAAAATTGATTTCCTCGCATCAAAATCAGCTGTAACCGACACTTCTCCGTTTGCAGGCACTTTAAACTGTCCCACTGCTTTCCATCCCGATTCATGTCCGCTCGGAACAAACAAAGGCTCCTGGCTCTCATCATTAAATTCAATATAACATCCCGGGTTGGTCATACCCGGACCACCGAATTCAGGTGCATCGAGGATAAACCTCAGTTGTGTGTAAATACCGGCTTCCATCTCGAAGCTGCCAAGCAGCGCTGATTCGCCGTTCACCAGTTCAAGAATATTAAACTCCTGGGGACCTGTAAACTCTTCAAAAGTCATCCACTCACTGTCATTCATATGGTACTGTACCTCCGTTATGGTGAGCCAGACACCTGCAATATCTGACTGGTCAACAGGAGCATCGGTAACAGACAGATTCAAAGTACCTGTGTTTGTGTCCTTTTGACAGGAGGTAAAGGCAAATGCGGCGATAAAGGATAACAATATCAGACGAAATAAATTTTTCATGGCTGTTTAATTTTTATGATTATTTAGTTTCTTTCTTTATTTCCAAGACGAAGGCGGGGCTGAAAGGGTTGGAAAAGTATATTATCTTAAAAGGTATTTGAAGGAAAGGGTAATATTAACAGATGCATTGTTGGTAACATTCATATAGGACGGGATATTCTCATCACCGGAATATATGTTGCTCAATCCGTAATAGGCCCTGAAACCTGTTCCCAGTCCAAGCTGCCCGGACAGAGGGAAAACATACTCGTAGCCCAGCAGGAGCCCGTAATCAATGTTACTGTAATTATCAGAGAGGTATAGTTTATCTCCGTCAATTTTCTGGTAGGCATTATGCAGGTAGGCCATGTAGCCGCCGAAATTTATCCCGTGCTCACCCTCCATGAACCTTTGTGACATTAAATTATAGCGCAATGACAGTGCCAGCTGGGAGTAGTCCAGCTTGAGCTTATTTGTCACATAATTACCGTCCATGTATTCGTTATAATCCTGGTTGTTCTGTGCCAGTATGTTAAAGTCGGCCTGCAGGTCCACCCTGTCCAGCAGGTTTGTCCCTGCAAAGAAACCGAAATTTGAACCGAAGGTGGCGTTTGTTGAAACCAGGCTGGCGCTTTTAAAGCCGCTTATGGTTTTCTCATTCACCAGCCAGGTGTTTGCCAGCTGCCCGGTGGTGCCAAGGTAGAATTTCCGGAAGGCCTTCCTCGTTTTGGTGGCAGCAGCAGTCAGGATAATCTTCCCGCCTGGAATTATATCTTCGAATTTGTCCTCCAGGCTGTATGCTGTCAGGGATCCTGCTCCCCGGCCTGTCATTTTTGTCAAGGCTTCTTCCCTTATTACTGCTTCCTCCCCGCTTAATACGTCCTCCCTTACGGCAGGCATATCACCCGGCCGGGTATCACCAGGCTCAATATCTTCCGGATTATTCTCAGCAAGAACAGGGATTGTGGTTTCTTTCTGATCCTCTGCCTTACCGGGACTCACCTCCTGTACAATTTCTTCTGCCGGCTCTTCTCCCTGATTGCTGCTCGCGCCCTGTGCAATCTCTTCCGTCACATCTTCTCCCTTACCTGTGATCACCTCCTGTATAATCTCTTCTGCCAGCTTTTCCCCGGCCCCTTTATTGACACCGGAAGAAAAATATATCCATGATGCACCTGCCGCCACCAGTATCAGGAGGCTTGCTGCAGCTGCAACCCTTATCCTCAGGGCTGATCTTGCTCTTTCATTCAGGCTTTTGTCGATCACCTGCCATGAATTGTCAATATCAAGCTGATCCTGGATATGATCCCATGTTTTCAGCGGGGGATCCAGCTCGTTTGCTTCGAATATATTTTTATACCATTTCAAAAAATCCATGATCAGGCGCTATGTTTATTAAGCATGGAAATAAGCATTTTCCTTGCCCTGTTAAATTGCGATTTTGAGGTACCTGTGCTTATATTCATTTTTATTGCTATCTCTTTATGGCTGTAGCCCTCCAGGGCATA
>JAZBOI010000264.1:0-2403 GCA_036351095.1 Bacteroidales bacterium
AGCACTTCAGAAACTGAACGAACCACGGGCCCTGGTACAGAAGGACAGTATTTAGAACGACAGCACTTCAGAAACTGAACGAACCACAGGCCCTGGTACAGAAGGACAGTATTTAGAACGACAGCACTTCAGAAACTGAACCGGATACAGGCCCCGGTAAAGAAAGACAGAATTCAGACCGCCGGATTACTGCCAGGTATATGCATAAAAGATACAGCAAACAAAACCCGGATACTCTTGTTTAGGTACTATGAATACTCTTAAAGAATTGAAATACCAATAGACTGATCAAGAAATTTAAAATTATGGAAATTGCCGGATTGATAAGAACAAGATGGAGTCCGCGTGCTTTCACGGACGACCCTATCAATAATGAGGAAGCAGAAGCATTGTTTGAGGCTGCAAGATGGGCTCCTTCGAGTATGAATGAACAACCCTGGAAATATTACTATGCACTAAAAGAGGACAATGAAAGCTTTGAAAAATTTGTGGGCTGCCTTAAGCCAGGAAACCAGGCATGGGCAAAAAATGCAGCTATGCTTATCCTCAGCACAGCAAAAAAGAATTTTGATTACAGGGGCAAAGCCAACAGGCATGCCATGCACGATACGGGTGCAGCCAACACACTCCTGTGCCTGCAGGCTAATAATATGGGCTACCAGGCGCACCAGATGGGCGGCTTTGATCATGAAATAAGCTATGAAACATTTGGAATCGACAGAAATGATTATGAACTTGTTAGCTTCATAGCGGTTGGCAGACCCGGTGATCCGGTTTCTTTGCCCGATGACCTCAGGAAGTCGGAAACAGCACCAAGAAAAAGAAAGGAAATTAAGGATATTGGGAAAAAGATAATATGACCAGGATTGGACAGAATATGACCAGGATTGGACAGAATACGACCAGAATTAGACGTTATGTATTTTTTTACATATCGGTTAATTAATATATATTTGCAAGCTGCAATGTCAAACTAAAAGTTTTTTAAAAATGAATAATGCATTATACAATTTCCCGGTTCCGGAGAATGAACCGGTACTTGAATATCTGAGCGGTAGTACTGAAAGAACGCTCCTGGAGAAGGAACTTGCCAGGCAGGAAGCTGCCGGGATAGAGATACCACTTATTATAGGGGGCAGGGAGATAAGGACAGGTGACACAGGTAAGGTATCAATGCCCCATCGTCATGGCCACACACTGGCAACATACCACAAGGCCGGGGAGAAAGAGATTAAGATGGCCATTGATGCTGCCATGGAAGCGGCCAGGGTATGGTCAAACGTAACATGGACCACCCGTGCCTCCATACTTCTTAAGGCTGCAGAGCTGATATCCACCAAATACAGGGCAGTCCTGAATGCAGCTACAATGCTGGGACAGAGCAAGAATATTTACCAGTCGGAGATAGATGCAGTATGTGAGACAATTGACTTTTTAAAGTATAATGTTTCTTTCGCCGGAAGGATCTATGAATTCCAGCCAAAATCAACCTTCAACCAGCTTAACAGGATGGAATTCAGGTCACTGGAAGGCTTTATTTTTGCCGTAAGTCCCTTCAATTTTACATCCATTGCATCCAATCTTAACATGGCACCGGTTATGATGGGGAACACCACCATATGGAAACCGGCGACCACTGCCCTCCTCTCAAATTATTACCTGATGAAAATCTTTATGGAAGCAGGTCTGCCTGCCGGTGTTATCAATTTTGTACCGGGATCAGGTGCACTCATCGGGAAGCATGTGATGAACTCCTACCATATGGCAGGGGTACATTTTACCGGTTCAAACGCCACTTTCAATACATTATGGGGACAGGCCTCATCCAATCTCGAGAATTACAAATCCTACCCAAGGCTTGTAGGAGAGACAGGCGGCAAGGATTTCATTTTCGCCCACCCGTCGGCCCAGCTAAAAGAGCTGGCAGTAGCGGCCATAAGGGGTGCCTTCGAGTACCAGGGGCAGAAATGCTCTGCGGCATCGAGGATGTATGTCCCGGCATCAATATGGGATGAGACAAGGGACATGATGCTGGCTATGGCAGGTGAGATAACTACCGGTGATGTTAAGGATCCTTCCAACTTCATGAATGCCGTAATAGACGAAAAAGCCTTTGATTCGATTACATCATATATTGACTACGCTAAAAACAGTAATGAAGCGAAAATACTTACCGGTGGCACCTATGACAAAACAGAAGGATATTTTATACGTCCGACCATCATAGAAACAAGCGATCCGCATTTTAAGACCATGGAGGAGGAAATTTTCGGACCTGTGCTTACTGTTTACGTTTACGATGACAGGGAAATGGATCAGGCGGTGGAACTTTGTGACACCACCTCACCATTCGGCCTCACAGGAGCAGTATTCTCCCAGGACCGTCTTGCAGCAATAAATATC
>JAZBOI010000265.1:0-11000 GCA_036351095.1 Bacteroidales bacterium
ACCTGCCCGAATACGGATGGGAACCCATTGTCCTTACTGTTGACCCGGCATATGCACAGTACCCCGCCATTGATGAAAGCCTGGTAAAGGATATAAACCCGTCATTAAAAGTATATACGACCAGGGCCCATAATTATTTCCTTTACGGCTTTGGGAAGAAAAGGGAAAAAGTGGCTGGTGGAATTGCCTTAAGCAAAAAAGGATTGCTGAACCATGCAGCACGTTTCATCAGGGGAAATTTCTTCATCCCTGATCCAAGGAAGGGCTGGAACAGGTTTGCATTGCCCAGGGCCATGGAACTGATAAAAAATGAGAAAATAAACTATATCATTACAACAAGCCCGCCCCATTCAACACAGCTGATTGGATTAAAACTGAAATCGCTCTTCCCCTCTGTCAAATGGATTTGCGACCTGCGTGATCCATGGACTGATATATATTATTATGGTAAGTTCTACGGCACATGCCCGGCTAGGAGGTATGACAAAAGACTGGAAGCGAAGGTTATGGAGCATGCAGATAAGATAATAACAGTCGGTAAAAGTCTTGGTGAATTGTTCGCATCAAAACTGAAGGATACCAGGGGAAAAATATCCGTCGTAAGCAATGGCTATGATGAAGACGATTTTCAAGGGACATATACAAGGGAGAAGGAGAAACTTATAATAACCTATGTAGGTACACTGACCGATCAATACCCTGTTGAACCTGTAATTAATGCCCTGTCTGTTTTACAGGACAGGAATAAAGTTTTTGAATTAAATATAGTGGGCCAGTGTCCCGCAGAGATTAAAAGAACAATATCAGCAAAGCTAATTGAGGATTATGTAAACTTCATTCCCTATCTCTCACATGAAAAAGCTATTAAAAAAATGGCCGGATCAACAGTTCTTTTGCTTTTAATCCCTGATCATAAGGGGAATAAGATGATTATCACAGGCAAGTTATACGAATACCTCAGAACGGGCTTACCCGTTCTTTTAATTGGACCGGAGGACGGTGATGCAGCAGAAATTGTCAGGGAATGTAAGGCAGGCAGGTCATTCAGCAAAACGGATGTGGAAGGTATCCTTAATTATTTATCATCGGATCTGCTTAACGAAACCGGTTATGCTATACCAACGAAATATAATCGAAGGAGGATAACGGCCACCTTAAGTAAAGAACTGGAAAAGATGACATCCTGACATTGTTATTTTTTGGAAATATACCTTAATAAGTCTTTCACAATTCATCATACAGTTTCACAAGATCTCTTCCCGCCTTGTCCCAGTTCAGGCTTGACTCAACAGCCATTACCGAATTTTCAGATAATTGTTTATAGAGTTTGCTGTCTTTATATAGGCTAAGTATCTTATCCGCAAAATCCCTTACGTCCCTGTCCCTGAAAACCATGCCACATCGATATTTATTAACCAGGTTCTTTTGTGCTGTACAATCACTAACAAGCACAGGTCTTCCGAAAGCCATATACTGGAACAATTTATTGGCATAGGTGGTATCATGATGCAAATTTCGGTGAATAGGACATATCCCTATTCTGCTTGCCAGCAGGTAGGAGGGAAAAAGACTTTTATCCTGCCAGCCTGCGAATTCGACATGTTTTTCCATCTTATTCCTTCTCACCATGTCTTTTAAGATGTAATCTGTCTTGCTCTTTCCTATGAACAACAATAAAATATCCGGGATCTCAGGGACTAATAATTCCAGCGCAGATATAGCCGTTGCTAATCCCCTTCTTAAACCCGTGTCTCCTATATAGATAATTACATACCTGTCCCTGTAACGTGCTATTATTTCATTGTTCGTTTTATAGGCGGTATTGAAATCAGGACTAACAAAATTTGGAACTACGTGGATCTTTTCAGCTGCTACAGATACATTATCAAGGTAGTATTTCTTTGCCTCCCTGGTAACGACTATTACCTTTTCAGCACTTTTAATATACTGATATTCATAGTTTTTCCATTTTTCAGGGCTAATAAGAAATTTGCCCGGTACTCCTGTTACATACGGATAGCTTTTCATAATTTCCGGCCTGTTCTCATGCAGGTCAAGAACAAGGGGTAACTTCAGTTTCTTATTTACATTAAACACACTCCGGGCTACCTGTATATCATGGATATGAACGGCCTTGACATCATTGGTTTTTATGAAATTATAAATCCGGCCTTGCAGGTACCTGTGATAATATGTAATAGTATAAGCCAGAGCGGAAAACCTGTATAGGTATTTTGGAGGCCTCTCTCTGCATACATTTATCCCATTGATAATTTCATGCTCTTTCTGTTCATGTGAATAATCAAGGCAAAACAAATATATTTTATGCCCTTTGTTAATTAACGTGAATGCTTCATTCTCAACCCGGGGGTCGGGAGGAAAGGCATTATCAAGGATCATCCCTATGTTCATACTGAAGGTTTTCCTGATAAAGAAAACTAATTTTATTCTTTATCCCTAATTCACAAATCACTAATTACAGGAATAGTAATACTATAATATTTTCAGCATTTACTTTATAAGGACCCTGTAATACAGTATATTTGGACAGAAAAAAAACAATTTATCGTGCTTAAGAGATATTCCAGGACCATAGACTTTTTATCAGCATACCTTGATGCCTCGCAATCTGTACTTGATCTGGGAGTTGAAAATGATCTGTCATTGATTCTCAAAGACAAGGGCTATAAGATTACCAATACCGGGGGTGAAGATCTGGATACGGAAAATAATTTAGAGTTAAAATATGGCCGCTTCGATGTTGTGACAGCTTTCGAGATACTTGAACACCTGGTGTCTCCCTTTGAATTGCTCAGAAAACTTCCTTCCCGTAAGCTCATAGCCACGATTCCCCTGCGGCTTTGGTTTGCATCAGCCTACAGAAATGATACTGATCCGCTCGACCGCCACTACCATGAATTTGAAGACTGGCAGTTTGACTGGCTGCTCGAAAAAGCAGGATGGAAAATTGTGAGCTCTCAAAAATGGACCAGCCCCTCAAATAAAATAGGAATAAGACCCATGCTCAGACACCTGTATCCAAGGTATTATGCGGTATACGCAGAAAGATATTAATTTTTCCTCCTGAGATATTTTATTATGGTATCAAACAGGAGTGATGCATCATCTGATATCCTGAACACTTTCATGACAATTGTGAAGGCCACTACAATTAGCAGGCTCCTCAGCAAAATATCAGGGATAAGTTGCATTTCCGGTAAGAATCCAACCGCAAGGTAAATTACTGCCGAGAATACCAGAACCAGAATATGCAGGCGTGTGAAGGGCCACAATCCATAAAATTTCCTGAGTGCCAGTACCGTCAGGGCAGTGTAAATAAACATTGAAATAAGTGACGCTACTGCAGCCCCGGTAATGCCCATTGCAGGTATCAGCAGCAGGTTGCTTGCTACAACAAGCACAATAAATATTACCATAAGGTAGGTCTGATACCTGTAATATGAAGATGTTGATAGTATTATCTTGCAAGCGCCCGCTGAGGCACTCACTATATTAGCAAGTCCGAAAAATATTATTACCATCCCTCCCTTTGCATATTCAGGTGGCAGTATCCTGAAAATATTGTCCAAATTGGCACTAATGCCTACGAATATCAGTAAACCGACCAGCATCTGATTGATACTGCTCTTGTAATAAACATCCTGGATAACTTTCATATCATTACTTTTCCAGGCTTCTGATACTACCGGTACCGCTATTTTACCAAGCGATCTTGATGGTATAATTATTAGAGTAGCGAAATATACCGCTATTGAATAGATACCGGCATCACCCAGGCCATTAAAGCTGTTTACAAGGTACTTATCGATCGTGGTAAGGGCTATGGTACTTAAGCCGGCAATGATGCCGAAAACTGACAGGCTTATGATCTGCCTGGCGAAATCAGGCGTAATAAAATCCCTGAAGCCTCTAAACCTGAATTCACCCCTGCCCAGCAGGTATACTATAATTATTAGTGAAGGGACAGCCTGGGCCAGTACGAAGAGTAAGACATAGGTACTGAAATCGATCATCTTAAAGTAGAATGCCAGTAAGATAAAAAGTATGATTAGTCTTAAAACAAAATCGTGCAGGAAAGTGCCAAGAACCGCCTTGAACAATACCTTGGCATAATTGTCAAGGAGGGTAAAAAGCATAAGAAAAGCAAGCAGGACAGGTATATACCATGCATACTCCGAAAGCAATTCAGATTTTTCACGATTACCCTCGATAAAGGAGGGCATGTAGATTATCAGGCCTATCATACAAAGGATAAAACCTGCCGCTGTTACAAGAAAGGCCAGAGACAGGTAGCCATTGTGCCCCTTGCCCGCCGCCCTGAAGTAGGGAAACAGCCTGTTGGTAACATTATTGAATCCCAGGCTTCCTACCTGTGCCAGGATAGTTGCAATGGCAATCATAACCTGGGTCAGACCTATCTGGTCAGTGGTGAATATAATGGGTGACAGGATCACCAGGTTTACAAAACCCAGTATTACTCCAATAAACGAATATACCGAACCCTTTATAGTCTGTTGCTGAATAAGTCCCAAGACAGGTATTAAATTAAAAAAGTTATTTTTGTATAATTACAAATATACACTAATATCAAAACAATAAAGATGTCAATATCTCCAGCAAAAAGCAAGTATATTCCACACCTGACAGCGCTTGTGATCATTGTCCTTCTTACACTGGCATATTTTTCTCCCACACTTGATAATAAGGTGCTGCAAACACATGACACCACCGTTTTCGCAGGCAGCTCAAAGGAGATACAGGATCACAGGGAAGAATTCCATGAAGAGCCACTGTGGACCAACTCCATGTTCAGTGGTATGCCTGCCTACCTGATATCTGCAAAATATCCCGGGAATCTTTTCAAGCCCATTTATAATTTTCTCAGGGCACCTGGCATTCCTCTTGCCCCCATTTTACTCCTGATGGCAGGCTTCTACCTTATGCTTATATCCTTCAGGATTAAGCCGTGGCTGGCATTGCTGGGGGCAATAGCTTATGGATTCTCATCCTATTTCTTTATTATCCTTGCTGCAGGCCATAACACAAAGGCAATGGCCCTGGCCTTTATGGCTCCTGTGGTTGGCAGCATAGTATATGCCTACCGGCGCGATCGCATAACAGGATCGGTACTTACAGCCCTTTTCCTTACACTGCAAATAATTGCCAATCATCTGCAGATAACCTATTACACTTTCATGATAGTACTGGTCTTTGGGATCGTTGAGCTGGTATATTCAATAAAAAACAACAGGCTGCCCAAGCTTATCAAGACAACCCTGATGCTTGCAGGAGCAGCCATTATCTCCCTGCTGATCAACTTCTCAAACCTTTATGTTACCTATGAATATGGGAAATATTCCATGAGGGGGAAATCGGAGCTCACCAGTAACCAGGAAGACAAAACATCAGGACTCGACCGTTCATATGCCACCAACTGGAGTTATGGAATTGATGAGACCCTCACCCTGCTGATACCCAATATTAAAGGAGGGGCATCACAGCCCTTTGACAGGAACTCCGAAACAGTCAGGTCCCTGAGGCAGAATAATGCAGGGCAGTATGTACAGGGTATATTCCAGTACTGGGGAACACAACCCAGCACAAGCGGACCCGTGTATGTTGGCGCCATAATCTTCCTGCTGTTCATTATGGGACTCGTTCTTATCAAAGGACCCTATAAATGGTGGCTGCTTGTGGCAACCGTCCTGTCAATTATGCTTGCCTGGGGAAAAAACTTCATGTTCCTGACCAATTTTTTCTTTGACTTCTTCCCCGGCTATAATAAGTTCCGGGCCGTTACCATGATTCTCGTTATTGCCGAGTTCTGTATGCCCCTGCTTGCAGTGCTGGCGCTTGACAGGATATTCAGGCAGGATGTTAAGAAACAGGAACTGATGAAAGCATTCAAAATAGGACTTGGAGTAACGGGAGGTATATTACTGCTTTTCCTGCTCTTCCCCGGGCTTGCAGGTTCCTTTCTCTCACCACAGGAGATACAGTTTCCAGCCTGGCTTAAAGACTCACTTATTGCTGACAGGAAAGAGATGCTCAGGAATGATGCCCTCAGATCCCTGGCTTTCATATTGGCAGGCTCGGCTATCATATACCTGGCATATAATAAAAAGTTGAAAACCACATATGCCATAATTACACTGGCCCTGCTTATACTTATAGATTTGTGGACGGTGAATAAGAGATATCTCAACAATGATAATTTCGTAAGGCCCAATGATTCCGAAAGAGTTTTTGCTCCAACTGCCGCTGATAATTTTATTCTCCGCGACACTACTGTTTACAGGGTTCTTAACCTGACTGTCAGCCCCTTTAATGATGGCATTACATCATACCATCATCATTCAATAGGAGGTTATCACGGTGCAAAGATCCGCCGGTACCAGGATCTCATAGAACATTCTATAGGCCCTGAGATCAACCGTTTGACAACTTCCCTGAACAGCATCAGTTCAATGGACCAGGCAGAGGGTATCTTTAAAGACCTCAATGCCATTAACATGCTAAACACAAAGTATGTAATCATTAATCCCGAAGGTGCGCCACTGGTAAATAAGGATGCACTTGGTAATGCCTGGTTCGTGAATTCCTGGTACTTTGCTGAAAATCCGGATGAAGAGCTTGAAGCAATAAATAATATTGATCCTTCGAATGAAGCAGTTATTAGTAAGAAACATGCTGAGCTGCTGAATGAAGCTGATCCTGACACTTCATCGTCCGGATCCATTGAACTCGTATCCTACAGGGCCAACCGCCTTATCTATGACTATGTATCGCCTGCCACAAAGCTTGCTGTATTCTCAGAGATATATTATCCAAAGGGCTGGAATGCATATATTGACGATGAGCCTGTAAAGCACTTCCCGGTAAACTATGTGCTCCGTGGGATGGTTGTCCCCGAAGGCAGTCATGAGCTTGTATTCAGGTTTGAACCGGAGTCTTATAAGATTGGTAACAGGGTTTCCCTGGCAGGCTCAGTGTTGCTTATTCTCGGTATCGCCGCCTTTGTTTATTACCTGGTAAGAAGAAAAACTAAGACTGAGAATGCCGGTTCATAACAAATGCCCCCTTTGCGGGTCGGACGACATAAGTGGATTATACGAGTGCACGGATTTTCTGGTAAGCGGCGATAAATTCCCTGTATGTTCCTGCAGCTCCTGCAGCTTTGTCTTCACTGGCAATTATCCGCGGTCTGAAGAAGCTGCCGCCTACTACAGCTCTGAAGACTATATCTCCCATAGCGACACTGAAAAAGGAATTTTTAATAAGCTTTATCACGTGGCCCGCAGCTTCATGCTGTCTGTTAAATTCCGGATGCTCAGGAAAATATCAGGACTGGAATCGGCCTCCGTACTTGATATAGGATCAGGTACCGGCTACTTTCCCCTGTACCTGGAGAAAAAGGGGTGGCAATGCCGGGGCATTGAAATAAGCAAAGAAGCGAGGGAATATGCACTTAAAAAAAATAAGCTGTCGCTCCTGCCCCCTGAAGCGATGAGTGATCTGAAGCCCGGGAGCATTGATATCATTACCATGTGGCATACACTGGAGCATTTTTACGATCCTGCAGACTACCTGGCCCAGGCACATAATATTCTAAAAGATAATGGATTGCTGATAATTGCTGTACCCAATCACCTATCATACGATGCAAAAAAGTACGGGGCATTCTGGGCCGGGTGGGATGTACCGCGCCACCTCTGGCATTTTAACCCTGCCACTGTAAAGTTGATGGCGGGTAAACATCATTTCGAGTTACTGGCAATGAAAAGTCTGCCCCTCGATGCTTTTTATGTATCTGTATTGAGCGAGAAATATAGAAAATCCTCACTGCCTCTTTTACGTGGTTTTATTATAGGTTTGCTTTCATGGATATACTCGGTATTCAATACCGGTAAAAGCAGCTCCCTTGTATATTTTTTCAGGAGGAAAGAATTTGAATAAGTAGCTGGCAGCGAGTGTTTACCCCGATTGGTGCCACGGGCCGCACCAGTAGTATTTTGCCGGAAGCTGTACCCTCCTCTAGCCGGACCAGTAGTATTTTGCCTGAAGCTGCACCCTCATCCCGCCGGATCAGTAACGATCGAGCCAGCGATATCTCCTGGCACTGCTGCCTATTTTAACGGCAATTATTATCTCGTGTGAACCCAGGGTGTAATTCTGTATTTCACTGAAGGAATAATCAAAAGCATAGCCAAAATACATATCGTTCCACCTGGCTCCAATGGATGTGATGACAGTATTTCCTGTCCTGTAGGAAAGACCTAACCAGAAATCCTCCTTATACCTGTACCTCAAACCAATGTCGGTCTGCGGCTTGAACTGTTCAGACATCCTGAACATGAAATTGGGCTCAATTTCACTCTGGGTGTCAATAGAGAATGAATAAGAGCCGAAAAGGTAATAATGCCGGAGAAGAGCAAGGTTTTCATAACCGGGGTTACCCATTTTTATGTAAGACTGGAACAGTTGTTCTACGGAAAAACCGGCATTGAACCTGTAATTCAGAATGTAAACACCAAAATTAGCATCGGGGATAAACACCCCTTTCCGAAGGTTGCTGTTCATCACCTCGTCATATAAATCATCCTCAAACCTTATCTTATCGGCATCTATCCTGAAGTGGAAAGCTGTTGCCGACAGTCCGAATGATAATTGTGTGGCACCGTATATCCATGTATGATAGGCATATGTTGCCTGTAAGCCCGTCCGCTGTATCAGTCCGTTCCTGTCGCTGAAGACATAACCTCCCAGGCCAACCTTTCCATCCCTGCCCGGTCTGAAGACTTTCCTCCTGGCGGTTGATCTTTTTATTATGTAGCTTCTTTTCAAAAGCCTTGCCTGGTAACTGAAAGAATAGGTTCTGGGTGCACCTGAATATCCGAGCCATTGCTCCCGGGCGGTAAGGTTGAAACTCGTATATCCATCACTGCCCGCCACTGCCGGGTTAATAAGGTATTCATTGAAAAGATACTGGCTGTATAAAGGCATCTGCTGTGCGGCAGCAGTAGCTCCCATACATATAAAAGCAAAATATACCAGTATTCTTTTTCTGAGAACCATACTCCTCTTATCTTATTATAGTAACGTCACCAATGATAGGTTTCGTACCATCATGCAGATTAATAATATAATGATATGAGTCTATCGGCAATGGCCTTCCCCTGCTTGTACCATCCCATTTTTGCGGATAACCCTTCTCCGAAGCCCATACCAGCTCACCCCACCTGTTGAATATCTTTACTTCAGCTTCAGGGTACAGTTCGATCATATTGAGCGTCCATTCATCATGTACACCATCATTGTTTGGCGATATTGCATTGGGAATACTGATACACAATTCCCTTTCCGATGTTACCACAATAGTGTCAGTAACGCTGCAACTGTTTGCATCAGTAACCGTAACATGATATTCCCCTGCAGGCACAGCGTATTTGTAGTCAGCTGTCGTATTATCGTCATGCCACAGGTATGTATAAGAGGGTATCCCCCCGGTCACATCAAGATTGATTTCGCCGTCAGGCATGTCCTTGCAATAGGGCTGTATGACTTCTGAGCTTATAATTATCTGTTCAGGCTGAGTCATCTCTACAATGGTATCACGCCGGCATCCGTTTTCATCAACCATAAATATGCCGTATGTGCCGGCAGGCAGTCCTTCCCTCAATGACCCGCCACCTCCATCGTAAGGCCAGGTAAAGCTAACATTACCAACATTGTTTGAATATATCACTTCAATTCTGCCCGAGCTGTCGCCATAGCAGTTTATCTGGTAAGCCCCGTCGTTGCTAACCGAAATATCAAGATTCATAATAAGGGAATCGGGTTGCCCGAGTATGGTGGTATCTGTTACCGTACAATAATTATTGTCCTCAACAGTAAGGATATATTCCCCTGCAGATAAATCCCATATTGAGCTATCCGCAGAAACAAAGCCACCCGGGCCGGTCCAGCTATATGAATAAGGACCTTCACCGCTGGTCATGCTTATATTTATATATCCATCATTTTCATTATAACAACTTATGCCATACCCATTATAGAATGAGCTGTCTTTTTGAAATTCCAGCGGAGGAGGAAGTGATACATATGCTGAATCTTCAAGTGTACAATTGTACTGATCGGTAACAAGTATATAATACCATCCTTCAGTAAGATCATTCAGATCCTCGACATTATTGCTATACCCGCCCGGGCCTGTCCATTCATAATCATAGGGTGCGCCGTAGCCACCGGTAACAGTAATATCTATTGATCCGTTATCCATGCCCACCGATGCACATGTAATATCCGTTACAACCTTATCAATTGTCAATGCAGGAGGCTCGGTCATTTCAATACTGTCGATCAGCACACAATCATTCAGGTCCCTTACCTCAACAATATACCAGCCGGCAGTAACAGCTGCCTGGTCTTCCTCGGCCGGACTTAGGCCGCTTCCGCCAGGTGTCGACCAGCTATACGTATATCCCGAACTCCCACCGCTTACCGTAATATCGATGCTACCTGTTCCCCCGTTACAATATATATTATATGCATCATCTGTAGTCATGGAAGGTTCAAATAATATCTCAAGGCTGTCGGGTTCTGTAAGCGTAAACTCCAGGTCCATATCGCAGCCATTGATATCAGTCACAACGACGTCATAGTCACCTGCTATCAGTCCGCTCTGGTTCCTTTCGTATACCTGGAGGTCAGCGCCTGACGGTCCGGACCACAGGTAGGTGTAGTCGCCTGCTCCCCCTTCGAACACAAGGTTAATATAGCCATCGCTTGATCCATTACAGGAAATATTAAAGCCACCGTGATAAGAGCTTATATCATGTTCACCCGGTGTTATACCATCCGGCTCTATAAGGATTATTGTGTCTGTCATCACACATCCCAACGCATCAGTAATATCCAGGTAATATGTGCCGGCTGTGAGTCCTCCTATACTGTCTGCTGTGGGATCCCCGCTCACCGGG
>JAZBOI010000266.1:0-7506 GCA_036351095.1 Bacteroidales bacterium
ATAAGCTCCCTGCCCGTTAAAGCCGATATTGAGTCGCCCCCTGACCTTAGCAGGTTTTCTATGTTCTTCAGGGGCCCTACGGTGACAATGACAAGGCTGCTGTCAGGGCTTCCTGCCAGTATTTCCCTGTAAAGCATAACTGCATCCGGCACCTTTTCGTGGTCCAGCTTATGCGGGAATTTATCGCTGATGGGCTTCGTGTAGTTCCAGTCTGTATAAAAAGTATGGTCCTTACGGGTCCCTACCGGTATATCAGGATGCCCGTAAAAGCGGTTTACAGCGTCAATGGCAGATACAGCATATTTTTCGGTGGACCAGCACATTACGGCAAGCAGGTCGCATTCGCCCCTGTCAATGAAATGATGCAGCATGGCCAGGGCTCCAAGGTCATCAGCATCACCTCCAATGTCGGTGTCAAAAATGATTTTTGTCTGTGACTGCGATACTGTGGATGAGAATAGTGACATGGCAATGAATAGTATTAGTGTTCTTATTTTCATACTGTAGAGATTCTTAAGATCTTAGTCAGTAACTACAACCAGGTACAGCCATTTGCAGAAGGATTGAGTTGTTTGCCTGCTTTACTATTCAGCCCAGGGAACCAGTGGTGAACGGTAGTAGTCGATCTCCAGGTCCTCGAATCTTGTGCCGTGATCTGCCAGGCGCTGCCTGTATGTTTCCCAGTCGCGCAGTGCCGGGGATGTCCAAGCTATCTCAGCATATCCCGGTAGTCTCGGGAACAACATATATTCCATTTCATCAATATTTGTGATGGTCTCTGTCCACAAGGGTGCCTCAACACCCAGGATATTTTCTTTTCTTACTCCTTCAACCATATCTGCCGGATCCCAGGTATAGGCGTGGTCCACTTCAATGTAGCCTGCCCAGTGCAGTCCAAGGTGGGTGGTTGAGTCGTATTTCATATCAAGGTAGGCCCTTGCTGCCGGGGACATCAGTACTTTAGCTCCTTTTGCCACCCCCATATTGGTATTTTCAATATCAGCCCAGAACTGGATGGTGGCACCTTCCACCAGGCTGGCATTGGCAATCTCGTCCCAGCCAACAACCTGCTTACCATACTTCACAACTATATCCTGCACCCGGTCAACAAAATACACGTAGTCATCATGCTCTGTCACATGCGATTCATCGCCACCGATATGAAACCAGGGGCCCGGTGTAAGTGCTGCAATCTCCCTCACCACATCATCCACGAACTGATAGGTAAGTTCTTTGTCTGTGCACAGGGTGCTGAAACCCACCTCGATACCCGTGTACAGTTCACGTGCCACACCATCACAGTTCAGTTCGGCATAGGAGGCAAGCGCAGCGTTTGTATGCCCCGGCATGTCGATCTCGGGAACGATGGTAATATACCTTTCCTGTGCGTATTCAACAATTTCGGTGTATTGTTCCTGCGTAAAGAAACCACCTTTACCTCCCCCCACTTCCGTACTGCCACCTATCTCGGTCAGCCCGGGCCATGATTTGATCTCAATGCGCCAGCCCTGGTCATCTGAAAGATGGAGGTGCAGAGCATTCATCTTATACATCGCCAGGAAATCGATCATCCTTTTCACATCCTCAACACTGAAAAAATGCCGCGCCACATCGAGCATGGCACCCCGATAGGCATATTCAGGATAATCACTAACAGTTCCCGTGGCAATTTTGAGCACTTCACCGGCATCCACCCGGGCAGGTATTGTCTGCAAAAGGGTCTGTAAACCATAAAAGCAGCCTGCAGGCGAAGCTCCTGTGATGGTAATAAGTTTCTTTTCTATGTTCATTTCATATGCCTCATCAACCGGCCCTGCATCATCGCCTCCCACTTCGAGGTAGATCCCTCTTGATGGAGTGCTCTCCGCTGACTCCAGACTGATATCCAGTCCTGATATATCCTTTAGCCTGGCTGCCAGGTAGACGGCAATTTGTTCCAGGTCTTCCACACCTGTCTGATAGCTGATCACAGTGGAAGAGGATAATGTGAAGGCATCGCCTGTATATGTAACATTCAAAGGTTGGGGAATAAAACTGGTCTGCGTAAGGTCGGTAGTATTCTCCGGTGTACAGGCTGCCAGAAACAGCACAGCCAGTGCCAGGAAAAAAGATTTTCTAATGGTTTGCATCTTTCTTTTTTTATTGGTTTCAGTATATAAAGGTAGGTAATATTTGAGATTGTTGAAATATCAAATACTGTATTACCTGAACAAAGAAGCTTAAAACGGAGCACAGAGGAGTGCTCTGAAAGTAGTATGCCGCAGGCAGTTGATGACGGGGAGTCCTGTTAGCTAAGTCTAACGGCAGGCTTCCTCCTCTGCCACTGTTTCACTGACTTACCGGGCAGGTGCTACAGGCCCTGAGGATCAGCCTTCTTTCAGCTTTTGTATTTCTTTGAAATGATCCATAGTCATTTTCTCACGGGCCCGCCTTGAGGACTGGCGATATTCTTCAAATTCATCCTTGAGATTCTCCAGGTCCTCCCTGGTTTTATTGGTCATAAACATGTTCCTTTTATAAATCATAAATCCAATTACAAGCAGGACTATCAGGCTTGCAATGATAATCAACATAAGAGAATTATAGGCTATCTTGTTTATTTCCAGACCAAAAAGGCTGATATTGTTTTTTGTCCGCGTAACTTCGTCCAGGCTGGATTCTGTTTCATCAAGAGTATTCTGCAAGCTTTCGTTTGCATTATTCAATGAGGTTATACGATTATTTAAGTCTGATATCTCATTCCTGTAGGCATTGAGAGAATCCAAAATGTTACTGTTTATTTTCTGAAACATATCCTCTCTTATGGCCCGGTAGTTTTCATAAATCCTTGTTCGTTCCTCGATATAATTAATTTGTCCCTCTATCGTGTTTGTGAGTAATTCATCCGGCAGGGTCCTCTGGCCATAGCCATTATAAAAGATCATTAGCATGAAAGCAATAATCAGTATGTACCTGTGCTGAAACTTTTTCATTTTCATTATAGCTTACATTTTTCAAAAAACAATTATCACTATCTGATTAACGTAAGTAAACGTTAAAAATTACTTTCAGAAAAGAAAAACAGGACTGCAGAACCTCCTTCCCTGAAGTTCAGGCTGTATGGTCACAGAAATAAGGGCTGAAAGTTCAAGGGCTATGCCCGGGAACTTAAATGGCTTAGCGGAAGACCCGTTTTTTTGTTCTCTTACTATGACTGCCCGCATTAATTCAGCAGGATTATGTATATTCATCACTCATTAATCACTTCAAAAATTCCAATGATATGAAAACAAGGGCTGCTGTTGTATATGAGACAAACAAGGGTTTTACCATAGAAGAACTGAATATCGATCCGCCAAAAGAAAGGGAACTGCTTATAAAAGTAGTTGTTGCGGGTATTTGCCACAGCGACTGGAATTTTGTGACCGGTGATTCCATATTCAATATGCCGGTAGTTCTCGGACATGAAGGCTCAGGGATAGTGCTTGAGGCCGGTCCGGGCATAACAAAATTCAGGAAAGGCGACCGTGTTGTTTTTAACTCGGCACCCAATTGCGGCACCTGTTTTGATTGCACCCATGACAGGCCAAGTATTTGCGGCACCTATACCGGCCCCACCTGGGAAGGTGTTATGTTCGACGGAACCACGAGGTTCAGCAATGCAGAAGGTAAAAGGATCTACCAGCTCTCTTCAGTGGGCTGTTTTGCCGAACATATAATCCTGCCTGAGGACTGTGCTGTGCCGCTGATGGACAGCACACCATACGAAGTGGGTGCCATACTCGGCTGCGCCGTAACAACGGGGGTGGGTTCAGTGATAAACACAGCCAATGTAAGGGAACATGCCAATGCGCTGGTGTTTGGCATTGGTGGTGTGGGATCAAATGTTCTTATGGGGCTGCAATTAAGGAAAGCCGACAGGGTGATAGCCGTTGATAAGAACCCCGGTAAGGAAGAAGTGGCCAGGAAACTGGGAGCAACGGACTTTTTCGTGTTCAGTGAGAAAAATATCCCGGCAATAAAAAAACTCAGTGAAGAGGTGAAGATAGATTACGTGTTCGAGGCAGCAGGTGACACACTCTCCCAGGAGGTGGCCATTGAATGCGCCAGGCCCGGCGGTATGATATCACTTATCGGCATACCCCCTGTACACTCACATACCCGGATCAATGCTGCTTCTGTCACACGCAAGGAAAAGACCATCAGGGGTTGTTATTATGGTACAAACAACACGGTAAAGGACCTTAACCTTTATGAGGTGATGTACAGGGATAAGGAACTGGACCTTGACATGCTAATATCCAATGTCTACAGGCTTGACCAGATCAACGAGGCCTATGCGAATCTGCTTGCAGGTAAGCACCTGAGAGGGGTGATTACTTTTGACTGAGAGGTGAGAGGTTAGAGGTGAAAGGTGAGAGGTGAGATGCGAGCCGGGCATGCATGAGTGTGCCGATGCCGTGTGCTCACGAGCGTGCAAAGATGAGAGATGAGATGCGAGCCGGGTATGCATGAGTGTGCCGATGCCGTGTGCTCACGAGCGTGCAAAGATGAGAGATGTGAGACGGGGCGTGGAAACATTAATCGACCGGGTAGCCCACACACTGTGCAAGGATTATCCTCTGGTTTTCGTCCAGTTGCATCTTTTCGGCGAGTACTTCCCTGTCTATCAGCCCCCTGACTCCCGTATTAAGGTTTTCAGAGGCACAGAAGAGATAGATGTTCTGCGATATAAATCCTGCATCGGCCCATGAATATTTTATTTTATCCTCTTCGCTGGCATTGCCCATCCGGGTATAGTCGGCTACAAGCACTATTGTCAGGGGTGCATCCTTAACAAATTCCTGCAAACCGGTATATTCCCTGAAATCACCTTTAATCAGCTCTTCAAGGTAATGGCCTTTATCGTGGTAAAGGTAAATGCCATCCCTGGTTACTGCATATGCTTTCACTTCCTGCCAGTTAACAGCCGAGGGGGCTGTCCTGTAAGTACCCCGAGTGCTGCCGCAGGCGGCCCAGAAAAGGTTGCCCATCAGTCCGACAGTCAGGTCCCTTGGTGAAAACTCTCGTGAGCTATGCCTCTCGTTAAGCGTTTGCATCAGTGCTTTGCCTCCTTCACGGTCAGGTTCGGGAAAATTTATGTCCTGTGCGTCTGTTATGCTGATCGTTATCAGACTAAAAATCAATGTCAGAAAAAATATCTTCATACCCTAAATTTTTAGATAAAGATAATAAATGAGTGTAAGATAGTAAGGCTATGGTGTTAAATATGTTGTTTTGGCCGGGACAATTGATTATTTTCGGCTCCTCAAACAAAAATGATTAATAAAAAGGGTGGAAAGAGAAAAATGTTTGCAGGGTGAAGAAAATCATTATTTTTAATTTATGGTAAAATCATATTTTTCAGTGCGTGAAGAGTAAATATTCGCTTGTGACGGGAGCTGCCAACGGGCTGGGCAGGGCTTTTGCCTTTGAGCTGGCAGGGCAGAAATTCAATACCATACTGGTCGACCTGCCGGGCACCGGGCTTGACAGTATGTGCAGGGAAATAAAGAATAGTTCAGGGATGGATTCAGTGTATTTTGAAACTGATATGAGTCATAAGGATAATATCGTTACGCTGGCCTCAGAGGTGAACAGGATGTATAATGTATTCCTCCTTGTAAACAATGTTGGGGCCGGTGGCGCACGGAGTTTTCAAGAGGCGGATGTTGAATATATTAACAGGATGATACAGCTTAATGTTATGGCTACCTCCATAATGACCCACCAGTTAATACCGAACCTGAAGAAGCAGCATAAGAGTTATATCCTCAACGTCTCGAGTATGGCTGCTTTCAGTCCTATGGCTTACAAGACGGTATACCCTGCATCCAAAGCATATATCAATTGCTTCTCCAGGAGTTTAGCCGAGGAATTCCGTGAAACCAACATATTTGTCAGTACTGTATGCCCCGGCCCTATGAAGACAAACGCCGATGCCACCAGGCGCATCAATGGCCAGAATGCCGTGGGGAGGCTTGGTTTGCTCTCAACTGAAAGAGTAGCCCGGGTTTCCGTCAGGCAGCTTCTCCGGGGAAAGAAAGTCATTATCCCGAATTTCGCTAACAGGATTAACTGGCTGGTAATGAAAATTGTACCCTCCTGTATCAGGCTGCCCCTTATCAGCAGGGCAATGAAGAAGGAGGCGGAATCTTAATATTAACAATATCCTCTTTTAAACCGCCTCGATCGTTGAAGGAGGTTTTGTGGCTATATTGTAGGTTACGCTCACAACGCCGGGTACTTCCTCGATTATCTCCCTGGCCAGTTTTGTCAATGTTTCGTAGGGCAGGTTAGTTGGTGTAGCGGTGCGGGCATCCACACTGTCCCAGCAACGTATCTCTATCTGACGCCCAAAATCCCTCTTCCCGTCACGCATACCTGTTACACGGTCTTCATGCAATATGGCCATATACTGGAAGGCCCCGCTTTCGCTGAGTCTTTTCTCCGTTACACTTGTGGCTTTTCTCACCATATCGAGTTTGTCACGTGTCACCTCTCCCAGTATCCTTGCTGCCAGTGCGGGTCCGGGGAAAGGTATCCGCTTATAGTATTCTTCGGTCAGGCCCAGTGCTTTGCCAACCTTCCTCACACCGTCTTTTCTAAGCTGTATGAGAGGTTCAATAATATTATATCCAAAGGCCTCCTTAGGATCGATGCCCAGCTGCTCAAAAACATTGTGCTGTCTTTTAATGCCTGCCACTGTCTCATCAATATCTGTAAGTATAGTCCCCTGGAGGAGGTGCTGGGCCTTGCTTTCCTTTACCAGCTTACCAAATACTTCCCTGTAAAAAGTCTGCGTTATAGCCTCCCTTTTCTCCTCAGGATCGGTAATACCACCCAGGGCCGACAGGAATTCTTCTTCAGCGTCAATGATCTCGACCTTTACACCCAGGTCCCTGAAGAAGGAAGCCACCTTTTCCGCTTCCCCCTCACGCATCAGTCCGTTCTGTATAAAAACGGTCCGCAGCCTTACACCCAGTGCACGATGCCCCAGGAGTGTCACAACCGATGAATCAACACCACCAGAGAGGGCATTTATAGCCATCCCCTCTCCCACTATTTTCCTTATATCATTTACTTTTTCAGTTATGAAAGTATCGGTATTCAGGCTTTCGGAAAAGATCTCTCTGGTCATGATTATTAATGTTAAGATTAGTTTTTATAGCAAATAAAAATACGCAATAATTTATAAATGACGATGACCGCAGTAATATTGATTTTTTGCGGGTGATAAGACCGGGCTTAAGGATGGAACCGCTGCGTGATCCGGGGGAGAGATAAGACCGGGCTTAAGGATGGATGCCCCTGTCGTGATCCAAGGGAGTGATAAGGTCGGGCTTAAGGATGGATGCCCCTGTCGTGATCCGGGCGCCTGGTTTTATTGAAGCTTGAGTGAGGGTTTGATGTCGAGGACGGGTGTACCGTTCAGGGCATCAAGACCGGTGACTTTAAGTATGTTATCCTTTCGTTCGATCAGGGTGA
>JAZBOI010000267.1:0-7132 GCA_036351095.1 Bacteroidales bacterium
TGCAGGACCTTAAATCATTTATCAATTATTACCTTGGTTTTGGCCACTTCGTCTACCGTGACAATATGGGAAGGCAGATTGCCGTTGCCAAATCAATGAACGAGTTCGAACAGTACTTAAAAACCATTCCTGAAGATTCGCTTGTCTACCACGCTATGAAAAATCACTTCTCACTCTGGCTTATGGCCAGGGGAGAAGTTAAGATTGCAAAGATCATTAACCCCATGAAGATAAGTGACTTCACCAGCCTTGGTGAACTGAGGAATTTCCTGCTCGACCTTATTTCAAAGCGCAGGCGTGAACTGGATAAGGGTAAAGTGGTGCACTATGTTGAGTCGGCAGCTATAGATGAAACAAACGTTGTGAGCCTGGCCAGCGGCTCCCTTGGGGGAAAGGGCAGGGGACTGGCATTCATTAATACGCTCATCTATGGTTTTGAGCTGGGGAAACTCACACCGGGAATTAATATTAAGAGCCCTGTCACTATTATTATCGGAACAGATGAATTTGACCTGTTTATTGAAACGAACAAGCTGAGGCAGGTAATCAAGGAAGAGAAAGATTATGAGCAGCTGAAAAGGAAATTCCTGAACAGTAATCTTTCCTATAACCTGGAGAAGAAGCTCAGATCATTTATGAAGATGATGGACAATCCTATTGCCATACGCTCTTCAAGCCTCTTCGAAGACTCAATGAGCCAGCCATTTTCGGGGATATTCGGCACCTACCTTCTTCCGAATAACAACCCCGATTTTGATACCAGGCTCAGGCTGGTGATGGATGCCATAAAGCTGGTCTTCGCCTCTATCTATTCAAAGAGCGCACGCACATACTTCGAAGCCATTAATTATATGATTGAACAGGAAAAGATGGCTATCGTGCTGCAGGAAGTGGTGGGTAACAGGTTCGAAGATGCATTTTACCCTCATATAAGCGGAACAGCCCAATCCTACAATTTTTATCCTGTGGCTCATATGAAGCCGGATGAAGGTTTCGCTGTTGCCGCCCTTGGCCTGGGCCAGTATGTTGTTGAGGGGGAGAGAGCATACCGCTTTGCCCCGGCTTACCCTTCACTCGATATAGTGTCACAGAAAGACATATCAAAAAATTCCCAGGTGTATTTCTTTGCCGTGGATATGAAGAAGGAGAAAATAAACCTGCTCGAAGGTGAGAATGCGGGGCTGGTGAAGCTAGATATAGCCGATGCCGAAAGACATGGCACCCTTAAACATTGCGCTTCCGTTTATAACCCGGATAATGATACAATTGAGCCGGGAATAGACTCACCGGGTCCGAGAGTGGTTAATTTCGCAAATATCCTGAGATATGATTACATACCGCTCGCCGAAACCATAACAACAGTGCTCGATGTGGTAAAGGAGGCTTTTGGAACACCGGTGGAGATTGAATATGCAGTTGATCTTAAACTTGACAAAGAAGGGAAGGCAGCATTCTACCTGCTCCAGGTCAAACCACTGGTGGGAAGCGGGGCAGGCTATAATATTAACCTGGAGAAAATTGAGCAGGACAAATGCCTGCTGATTTCAAGAAAAAGCATGGGTAACGGTAAAATAAGCGACATACGCGATGTAGTATATATTGATCCTGACCGCTTTGATAATACCCGTACTGAAGCGATGGCCGCCGAAATAGATGCCATTAACGACAAAATGCTTAAGCAGGGGAAAAAGTATATACTTATCGGCCCGGGTCGATGGGGCAGCAGGGACCGCTTTATTGGTGTACCGGTGGTATGGCCCCAGATATCACAGGCATGTGTCATTGTGGAAGTAAGCCTGCCCGACTTTCCTCTGGACGCCTCACTGGGATCGCATTTCTTCCATAACGTTACATCCATGAATGTTGGATACTTCTCAGTCGACCAGGCCTCTCCCGATGAATTTGTCAGGTGGGATATGCTGAAAAGGGAAAAGACTGTAAATGAAGGTGAATTCTTCAGGCATATTCACTGCGGGTCGTCACTCGTAGTGAGAATGGACGGGAAGAAAGGAATTTCAATTGTTGAATGTACCGAAAGTAGTTAATATGGCAATTATCGAAGGAATAATGGAGCTGCAGAAGTATGATTTCAGTGATACTTCTTTCAACCTGCTGATGCAGAAACGGATACACAAGGTCCTCATTATTTGCAGTAATTATGATAATTACATGCTAGAGGAAGACGGCCGTATAGATGAGCAGATATTTAACGAGTATGTATCACTCAACCTGAGGTACCCGCCTTCTTTCCTGCAAACAGACAGTGAGGCGGAAGCCATGAAGATTCTCGAGGAGGAACAGATAGACCTGGTTATCTCCATGCTGAATTTCAGGGAGAAAGACGTTTTTGCCATTGCCAGGAAAATAAAGGCTGCATACACATCAATACCTATTGTAGCCCTGACCTATTTCTCACGTGAGGTATCACTGCGATTGCAGAGGGAAGACCTCAGTGCGGTGGATTATGTATTCTGCTGGCTTGGCGATGCCAGCCTCCTGCTGGCTATTATCAAGCTACTGGAAGACAGGATGAATGCCGAACATGATATTGACGTAGTGGGAGTGCAGACCATAATACTCGTGGAGGACTCAATACGCTATATATCAACCTACCTGCCCAACCTGTATAAGATAGTACTGGCACAATCAAGGGATTTTCAGCAGGAAGCACTGAACCCCCACCAGAAAATGCTCAAAATGAGGGGCAGGCCTAAAATATTACTCGCTACCAATTATGAGGATGCCATCTCGTTGTATAAGAAGTATAAATATAATGTACTGGGTGTGATCTCCGACATATCCTATAAAAAAGACGGCATACATAAGGATGATGCCGGGATTGATCTGTGTAAAATAATAAAGAGTGATGATCCCAATATGCCTTTCCTCCTTCAGTCATCTGATGTTGAATCGAAAAAAATTGCAGATGAACTGGAGGCCGGGTTTCTGAACAAATATTCAAAGAACCTTTCGATTGAACTGCGTAATTTTATTATACAGAACCTGGCTTTCGGTCCCTTCGTTTTCAAGAACCCCGACACAATGGAGACCATAGGTATAGCAACCGACCTTCAGAGCTTCCAGCAGAAGCTGCTAACACTACCTGATAAATCCCTCTTTTATCATGCCGAGCGGAACCATTTCTCCAAATGGCTTAATGCAAGGGCCCTTTTCCCGGTTGCCCAGCTTTTTAAGTTTATCAGCTCGGAAGATTTTGACTCAATGGAGGATATGCGAAGGTTTATCTACGTTGCCATATCAAGCTTCAGGCTGGGGAAGGGCAGGGGCGTGATTGCCAAGTTCGATCGTAACACTTTTGATGAATACCAGATATTCAGCCGTATTGGAGAAGGATCAATAGGAGGCAAAGCGCGCGGACTGGCTTTTATTAACAGCCTGATAAAGAAGAAAAAATTATTCAATAAGTATCCCGGAACACTTATTACCATACCCCGGACCGTTGTGCTCAGCACTGACGTGTTCGATGAGTTTATGGAGAGGAATAACCTTTATTCAGTTGGAATTAGTGACATGGCCGACGAGGAAATACTTAAGCACTTCATTGACTCGGAACTTCCGGGATGGGTATACCAGGACCTCTACGCCTTTCTTTCGGTATCACGCATGCAACCCCTGGCTGTAAGATCCTCTTCCAAGCTTGAAGATAGTCACTACCAGCCATTCGCGGGTATTTATTCAACTTATATGATGCCGCGTGTGTCAGATAATCCCGTGATGGTAAAGATGCTCTCCGATGCCATAAAAGAAGTATATGCCTCTGTTTATTACAAGAGCAGTAAAGCATATATGACCGCAACGTCAAATGTGATTGACGAAGAGAAAATGGGAATCATCATCCAGGAGGTGTGCGGTGCCAGGCATGGCGATATTTATTATCCTACTTTCTCAGGAGTGGCACGCTCAATTAATTTTTACCCCATCGGGTCAGAAAAAGCTGAGGACGGGATAGCAAATATTGCAATGGGGCTTGGCAAACTGATTGTTGACGGAGGGGTGTCACTGCGCTTTTCACCCAAATACCCGGCCAAGATATTACAGCTGAATTCGCCTGAAACAGCCCTTAAGGAAACACAGAAGATGTATTATGCCCTTGATCTTGATTCAAGCAGCTTTGTCCCTTCTGTGGACGACGGGGTTAATATAAAAAAGTTGAAGATTAATGATGAGGTCAGTACTACCACCCTCAGGAAGGTTGCTTCAACATACGATCTTAATAATAATATAATAAGACCGGGGATTTCCTACAAGGGGAAACGTATTATCACTTTTGACAACTTACTTAAATACAGCTCTTTCCCCCTTGCAGAGGTTCTTAATTACCTGCTTGAACTGGGACAGAAAGAAATGGGCAATCCCGTTGAGATTGAATTTGCAGCTAACCTGGAGACCGAGTCTAATCTTCCAAACATCTTTAATTTTCTTCAGATAAGGCCAATTGTTGAGAGTGACCATTCACGCATAGTTGACCTGGCGGATATAAGGAAGGAGGATACCATTATTATGTCAGATTCTGCACTGGGTAATGGTATGATCCGTGGTCTCCACGACATAATATATGTAAAACCCGAATCCTTCAAGGCCGTAAATAATAAGAAGATAGTTGAACTGCTCGACCAGGTGAACAGCCGTTTTATCAAGGACGCAAAAAATTATATCCTGATAGGTCCCGGGCGCTGGGGCTCTACCGATCAATGGCTTGGCATACCTATCAAATGGCCCCATATTTCACAGGCAAGGGTAATAGTTGAGTCGGGCCTTCCGAATTACAGGATCGACCCCAGCCAGGGAACACATTTCTTCCAGAACATCACATCTTTCAGGGTAGGCTATTTTACCATCAACCCCTTTATTAATGATGGTTATTATGATGTTGACTTCCTGAACAATGCCACTTCTGTGTACCAGGACGAATATATCAGGCATGTGCATTTTGAGGAGCCACTCATCGTCTTAATAGATGGCAGGGTTCATAAAGGGGCTATAATTAAACCCGGCAGGTTCGGTGGTGATAATACGGAGGCTCCTGGTATGGATACTTAAATATGGCTGCTTGCCGATTCCACAACTACGTTCCTGTCGGCTTTTTTTATCAGTCCCTGCAACACGTTTCCGGGTCCGACCTCGGTAAAATGTGTGGCCCCGTCTTTTATCATGTTTAACATAGTCTGGGTCCATTTAACCGGTGATGTAAGCTGGGCTACCAGGTTAAGCTTTATTTCTTCCGGGTTACTTACTGCTTTGCCGGTGGCATTCTGGTATACAGGGCACAGGGGTTTAGCAAAGCCTGTCTCATTTATTGCCTTTTCCAGCTCACGCTTTGCAGGCTCCATAAATGGAGAATGGAAAGCACCTCCGACGGCCAGCTTGATTGTCATCCTTGCTCCTTTTTGTTTCAAAATTTCTATAGCCCTGTCCACAGCATCAACTGATCCCGAAATAACCAGCTGCCCCGGGGTATTATAATTGGCCGGCACTACTATGTCATCTATCGACGAGCATACTTCTTCCACCGTCTTATCATCCAGACCTATTATTGCAGCCATGGTTGATGGCTCTTCTTCACAGGCTTTCTGCATGGCCTGTGCCCTTTGTGCAACAAGCCTGAGGCCGTCTTCAAAGCTCAGTGCACCGTTGGCAACAAGGGCAGAAAATTCACCAAGGGAATGTCCCGCTACCATGTCAGGAGCAAACCTGCTGCCAAGTGCTTTTACAAGTATGGTTGAATGAAGAAAAATGGCAGGCTGTGTTACCTTCGTTTCCTTCAGGTCACTATCGGTACCGTTAAACATTATGTCGGTAATATCAAAGCCCAGGATCTCATTTCCTTTATCAAACATTTCCCTGCACTTATCCTCTGCCTCATACAGGTCCTTGCCCATGCCACTGAACTGTGCTCCCTGCCCGGGAAATACAAATGCTTTCATATTAATGTAACTTGTTTCCTATTAAATGAATAAATTCTTCGCGCGTCGGCAGATGGGTCATAAAGCAGCCTGTAAATGCAGATGTTGTTGTAACAGAGTGCTGTTTTTGCACACCCCTGATCTGCATACACATATGCTGAGCTTCAATAACAACTGCCACCCCCAGTGGATTCAGGGTTTCCTGTATGCAGTCCCTTATCTGGTTAGTAAGCCTTTCCTGAACCTGCAGCCGCCTGGCATAGGCATCTGTTACCCTGGCCAGCTTGCTGAGTCCTGTAATGAATTTGTTGGGGATGTAAGCAACATGAGCCTTTCCGAAAAATGGAAGCATGTGATGTTCACACATTGAGTAAAGCTCAATGTCTTTTACAATAACCATCTGCCTGTAATCCTCCCTGAACATTGCGCTCTTTAATATTTCATGGGGATCGTGGTTATAACCCTGTGTTAAGAACTGCAGGGCTTTGGCCACTCTTTGCGGAGTATCCTGCAGGCCCTCCCTGCAGGCATCCTCGCCCAGGAGCTTAAGTATCTCCCTGTACAGTTCGGCCATCTTCTCCGTTTTTTCATCACTCCATGATTCTATCCTGGTGTAACCGGCGCCGTTTTTGAGGCCTGATCCGTTATTAATTATTTCCATAACTTATTTTTTATCCGTAATATTCGATGTAGTTATTCTCTGTTTCAGTTATTTTAACGCAGTGTAATTCAACACCTTCCTTCCTTATCTGTGGCTCAAGAACTTCCCAGATGGCTATGGCAATATTCTCCGTGGATGCCAGCCTGCCATGCATGAATTCAACCTGGGTATTGATGTTCTTATGGTCAAGGGGTTCAATAACATGCTCCAGGATAATCTTCTTTAGTTTTTTGAGGTTCATCGCATAGCCCAGTTCCCTGTTTACTTCCCCTTTGACGGTAACAAAGAGCTCATAATTATGACCGTGCCACCCTGGATTTGAACACTGGCCATAAACTTCTTCATTCTTCTCATCACTGTATTCAGGTCTGAACATCCTGTGAGCTGCACTGAACCTTTCGCGCCTGGTGAGATATATCATAAAGCCTTGCTTTTTGTTTGGTCCAAATTTGAGCCTTTTTATCCGGAAAAACAATATCTTTATTCACTACTTTTAAATTCAGGGGACTAAAATGAGCCGTACTGTATTGATTACAACAGCCACAAA
>JAZBOI010000268.1:0-3611 GCA_036351095.1 Bacteroidales bacterium
AAAACACTTATAAATATTTGATATAATGAATGATATACTGATATTTTTCTATTCGAACAAAGAAGCAATATTTATTATTGCTCTTTCAATATTCCTGGGTATAGAAGTAATTTCAAATGTACCATCGGTATTGCATACACCCCTTATGTCGGGTGCCAATGCTATCAGCGGGGTTATTATCATAGGGGGTATCATACTCCTGGGCCATTCGGACCTGAAATTTTCAGCCGAGCTTATTCTGGGCCTGCTTGCTGTTTTAATGGGGACACTTAATGTTGCAGGCGGATTTGTAGTAACCGACAGGATGCTGGAAATGTTTAAGAAAAAACAAAAAAGTTAAGCAATGGAATCAATACTGACAACAACCGATGGTATTAGCTTTACAACAGGCGAAGCCATACTTGAACTGACTTATCTTATTGCTGCCATACTGTTCGTTATAGGCCTTAAACTGCTCAGCCATCCCGAAACGGCAAGAAAAGGAAACCTGTGGGCTGCCACAGGGATGCTCCTTGCCATGATAAGCACTTTGTTTTTACACAGGGACCCTGAGGGAAATAATATATCACTGACAAACGGCATCGTGGTTGTTGCGGCAATAGCTGCTGCAGGTATTCTGGGGTGGATAATAGCCAGGAAGATTAAAATGACAGCCATGCCACAGCTGGTATCCTTTTTTAATGCAACAGGTGGAGCGGCCTCAGCCCTGGTAGCCTTCCTGGAGTTTCCCAATGTAAGCGGTACGGGAGTTATCATAATTACACTCCTGGGGCTCTCTATTGGCAGTATATCCTTTAGCGGAAGTCTTATAGCCTACGGAAAACTTGATGGTAAGGTTGGCGATATCAGGGCATCATTCATGAGGTATGTTAACATTTTTCTGCTCCTGGTACTTGTCATAATGATAGTCCTGATCAGTGCAGGCATTATAGGTTCACTGCATCCGCAACTGATAGCCTTTGTCCTGCTTGTTGTGGCCCTTTTGTACGGTGTTCTTTTTGTCATGCCCATAGGGGGAGCAGATATGCCCGTGGTGATCTCACTTCTTAATTCTTTCACCGGGATTGCTGCCGCCATGGCAGGCTTTATATACAATAACCAGGCTATGATACTTGGAGGTATTTTTGTAGGTGCGGCAGGCTCCATACTGACTGTTCTGATGTGCAGGGCAATGAACCGGTCCCTTCTGAATGTCATAATAGGCGCCTTTGGTGGCGGTGGCGGTCTGGCAGGAGACCAGGAGCATGGAACTATAAAAGAGATCAGTGTAAGTGATGCCGGTATACTTCTTGCCTATTCCCAGAAGGTGGTCATAGTGCCGGGATATGGACTGGCAGTGGCCCAGGCCCAGCATATAGCAAGTGAGCTCGACGAATTGCTGTCAGAAAAGGGTGTTGAGGTAAAATATGCCATTCATCCTGTTGCCGGCAGAATGCCAGGTCACATGAACGTCCTTCTGGCTGAAGCAGACGTATCCTATGATAAACTCGTGGAGATGGATGATATTAATCCCGCGCTGCCAAATACCGATGTGGTGATTGTAGTGGGAGCCAATGATGTTGTTAACCCGGCTGCCGAGAATGATCCTTCAAGTCCCATCTACGGCATGCCCATTATCAAAGCTCACACGGCTAAAAACATTATCGTAATGAAGAGAGGAATGGGCAAGGGCTACGCAGGGATAGAAAATTACCTTTTCTTTAACGATAAAACACGGATGCTTTTTGGAAATGCGAAAGACTCGATACAAAAACTGGTAACTGAAATTAAAACACTTTGAAAAAAATAAAATTCCTATGAACAAGATAAACATGGTAATCATACTGCTTGCTTCCATTTCCCTTGCTTTTAAATCGGACAAACCAGCATACACTTTGTTTGACAGTGCAGGAAAAGAGACTAAATATGCACAGCTTATTAAGGATGCATCACAGGCAGATATAGTATTTTACGGGGAATTGCACAACGACCCGCTTTCTCACTGGCTGGAGCTGGAGATAACAAAAGACCTGCACGCAATGGTTGGTGACAGGCTGATACTTGGGGCCGAGATGTTTGAAAGGGATGATCAACTGGTGATTAACGAGTACCTTGATAACATGTATGAAGCAGATAAGTTTGAACCGGAAGCCAAACTCTGGAAAAATTACAAAACAGACTATAAACCCCTGCTGGAATTTGCCAGGGAGAACAGCTTAATGTTTGTCGCAACAAATATACCCAGGCGATATGCTTCAATGGTAAACAAGGCAGGCTTTGAAATACTGGACAGTCTTTCAGATGAGGCAAAGAATTATGTTGCTCCTCTCCCACCCCTGTATGACCCTGAGCTTAAAGGCTATAAGGACATGCTTAATATGGGAGGCGGAGGCAGTATGGCGCATGTTAATGAAAATCTCCCGAAAGCACAGGCTATAAAGGATGCCACCATGGCTCACTCGATACTGGAGCACTGGAAAGAGGGCAAGACCTTAATTCACTATAACGGCTCCTATCATTCCAGGAATTTTGAAGGTATAATCTGGTACCTTCGCCAGGCTGAACCTGACCTGGATATCGTAACTGTTGAGACTGTTATCCAGGAAGATATATCAGAACTGGAGGAGGAGAACAAAGGAATAGCCTCATATATAGTGTGTGTGCCGGGAAGTATGACCAAGACTTACTGAGGACCGCTATCAAAAAACGGTGACCGGCAAAATTCACTGATTGTATGCATTCATCGTACAAATAAAGCTGTGAGATAGGGGTTAAAACAGCTGTAATATGCTTACTTAACCCTTTCCCTGATCCACTGCAATATTAAATCCAGTACTTCGGGACTCATTGTTTCCTCTATCTCACCATACTCATCAGGCAATCCGCTATCGGCAGTCTGGAAGAGATGATTCAGTTCAGGAAAAATTTTTCCTGTAACATCATCATTGCCAGCATCTTTCAGGCCTTTGACAAGTGCATCAACATTCTTCTCAGCCATGACCTGGCAGTCCTTTTCCCCGTTAAGCGCCAGTACCGGGCATTTAATATCAGCGAAATATGACGCCGGATCACTCTTTATAAAATAACGGAGCCATGGATATGAGCCGGGATTAATACTTTTACTGATGTTAGTTGTCACCTGGTCGACAATTTCTTTTCCCATCCCCTGTTCAGTATAAAAAGCGGTCACGAATGCAAGTATACTGTCTATTCCCCTCTGCGGATCTTCGTACTCTTCCATAATACTGTATATTTTCCTGTTTACCTGCATGCTTTGTTCAATTACATCTTCCGGCAGGCCTCCCAGGCGACTAATATATTCGGTCTGGTCTTCAAGTATTGTACGCCCTTTAACACCGGGTCCGGCCAGGCTGACAAGAAATGCTATATCGTCATCTTCTGCTGCCAGCTTAAGCCCTATTAATCCGCCCTCACTATGACCTATCACACCTATTTTATCCTTAGCTATATCACTGCGAGTTAGCAGGTAGTTAATGGCCGACCTGGCATCCCCTGTCAGGTCGCCCGAGGTGGCTCCAACCGCATCACCACCTGACTCTCCCACACCCCTGTCATCGTAGCGTAACACAGCGATCCCTCCCCTTGTCAGATGATCGGCAAGAACAAAGAAT
>JAZBOI010000269.1:0-3381 GCA_036351095.1 Bacteroidales bacterium
CAGCGTGGTGCTTACAGAAGTGCTGCAGTTCATAGTGATGACCATTTCCTGTATCATAATAGGAATAATCGCTATCAGACTGGTAACTCCCGAACAGCTCGATGCGGTAGTGCCCGATGGATGGAAAAGCCTTTCTTTTGGGTGGACCCTGGACATTAACTGGTCTACCCTGCCGGGGGATGTTAACCGGATGTTGAATGAAAAGATACACAGCGACGGATATGAGCTGTTCTCAATCTTCCTGATGATAGTAATCTTCAGAGGCATACTCGTAAGTATAGGCGGGCCTGTGCCTGGTTATGACATGCAACGGGTGCTGGCAACACGCACACCGAAAGAGGCTGCCCTGATGAGCTGGTTTGTGTCGGCAGTGCTTTTTATTCCGAGATACCTGATGATAGCAGGCCTGGCAATTATAGCCCTCGTTTATTTCAATCCTGATGCCCTTATCAGCGAAGGGAGCATTGATTTTGAAAAAGTGCTGCCTTTTGCTCTGAGCAACTTTATACCGGTTGGTGTGCTGGGTATTATCCTGGCAGGACTGATAGCAGCCTTCATGTCGACATTTGCAGCCAATGTCAATGCCGGTCCGGCCTATATAGTAAACGATATATACAAACGTTTTATCAGACCCGACGCCAGCCAGAAAACACTGGTCAGGCTGAGTTACCTTTCTTCCGTAGTGATGGTAATAATTGGCATATCGGTTGGCTTCTTCGTAAGCTCGATAAACAGTTTGCTGCAGTGGATCACAGCAGCCCTTTTCGGGGGTTATGCCGCAGCAAACTTCCTTAAATGGATATGGTGGCGCTTTAACGGTCATGGTTATTTCTGGGGTATGGTAGCCGGCCTCGCAGCATCACTGGCCCTGCCTAAATTGTTCCCTGACCTTTCCGTGATACTGGCCTTCCCCCTCTTTATACTGCCCCTTTCAGCAGCAGGTTCACTCCTGGGTTGCTTACTCACCCCTCCTGATGACATGAAGGTGCTGAAGAGTTTCTACACGAGCGTAAGACCATGGGGCTTCTGGGAACCGGTATACAGGGAAGTGATAAAGGAAAATCCTGAATTCAAAAAAAACCGGGCCTTTAAGAGAGACATGTTCAATTCACTTATCGGCATCATATGGCAGATGATGCTTATCATATCACCCATTTACCTTATTATCAGGGAATACAAGCAGATGATATATTGCCTGATTATCCTTGCCCTTACATCAGTTATTCTTAAATTTAACTGGTATAACAAACTGGAAAAAGACGCATAAAAACAAATCATGGAACGACACGAATTTGACAATGAAGTAAAACGTTTATTTAAAAAGCATAATGAGCTTGTAATAAGAAAGAACAGGGCCAGGAAGAGAGGTAACGGTATTTATGAAAGATACATATACCCGGTGATCACCCGTGACCATATACCGGTGCACTGGAAATATGACCTCAATTATGAAACAAACCCTGAGCTGCTGATGCGCCTGGGAGTGAACTCCACGTTTAACGCCGGGGCAATAAGGCTGAATGGCAAATATTGCATGGTGGTGAGAACCGAGGGCTTTGATGTAAAATCCTTCTTCGCCGTAGCCGAAAGCCCAAATGGAGTGGATAACTGGGTCTTTCATGAACGACCGGTGCAAATGCCCGTTACTGACGATCCTGAAACAAATGTATATGATATGCGCCTCACACAGCATGAAGATGGCTGGGTATATGGATTGTTCTGTGCGGAAAGAAAGGACAAAAGCAAGGCGGATGATTCATCGGCAGCCCTGGCTTCATGTGGTATTGCCAGGACAAAAGACCTTATTGTCTGGGAAAGGTTAGCCGACCTCAGATCAAATGCAGCGCAACAAAGAAACTGCGTGCTTCACCCCGAATTCGTAAACGGGAAATATATGCTATATACACGCCCACAGTCAGGATTCATTGAAACAGGAGACAGTGGCATATCAGTTGGCTTTACCTCTTCTATGGAAAATGCTCTTATTGATGATGAAATATTGATGGATCCAAGGCAGTACCATACAGTTAAGGAAGTGAAGAACGGACAGGGACCACCACCTATTAAAAGCGAAATAGGATGGATACACCTGGCACACGGCGTAAGGAGAACAGCTGCAGGCTTAAGGTATACCCTCTATATCCTGCTTACTGACCTGGATGAACCATGGAAAGTGATAAGGAGACCCTCGGGGCACTTTATTGAACCCCTTGGAGATGAAAGAGTGGGTGATGTGTCAAATGTCGTCTTTTCTAACGGCTGGATAAAGGATGATGATGGTACGGTATTTATCTATTACGCTTCATCCGATACCAGGATGCACGTGGCCACAACCACCGTGGAAAAATTGATCGATTATATCAGGAATACATCTGAAGACCCGGGAAGGACAGAACTGTGTGTCAGACAACGAACAGAAATGATTGACAGGAACCTGGAAATACTGAAAAAGGATTTTCGCGATCTGATAGAATAACAAAAGCCGGATAAATCAACAACTGAGTGATGGAATACTGGGACACAACTATTGTTGCCCCCGCAAGCGGTACAGGAGGTGCGATATCTGTAATAAGGGTAAGCGGCAGGGATGCGCTGAAAATTGCGGATGCAATATTCAGGACCCCATCATCCGACGCCGGCACGAATCAACCTTCAGCTTCAGAAAAGCCCGGGTCAGAGGCCCGCACAGGTAATCAAAAAAAAGACAGTGAGAGTCCGCATGGAATAAAAAAGAGCAGGCAGGGCTTAACTGAAAAAAAAGGTTTTAGTATTCTATATGGCGATATCGTTGATGGAGATGAGGTGATTGATGATGTACTGGTATCAGTATTCAGGGCACCACATTCATACACAGGGGAAGATTCGGTAGAGATAAGCTTCCATGCCTCCCCATATATCCAGAACAAAATACTTCAGCTGCTGGTGGATAACGGGGCCTCCCCTGCCCGCCCGGGAGAATTCACCCAGAGAGCTTTTCTTAAAGGTAAAATGGACCTGTCGCAGGCTGAGGCAGTGGCTGACCTTATCAATTCTGAAACTGAAGCAGCTCACCGGCTGGCCATGCAGCAGATGCGGGGGGACTACTCAAGGGAGATAAGAGAACTGCGTGAGAAAATGCTCCATTTTGCCTCGATGATCGAACTGGAACTGGATTTTGGTGAGGAGGATGTTGAGTTTGCAGACCGTACTGAGCTCAGGGCTATGGTAAGGGAGATAAAGACCTATACCGATTCGCTGAGAGATTCATTCAGGTATGGTAATGCGATAAAGAAAGGTGTCCCGGTAGCAATTGTGGGTAAACCAAATGTCGGAAAATCCACACTGCTGAATGCCCTGCTCAGGGATGATAAAGCAATAGTGTCCGAGATACCGGGAACCACA
>JAZBOI010000270.1:0-8761 GCA_036351095.1 Bacteroidales bacterium
ATACTGAGGCCCCCGGTATAGGATAGAACCGGGCTTTCATTATTTTCCACCTGGTTCAGTAACTCATTTGTTGAATTCAGGTTAGTGGAAAGGTAGGTAGGAGAAACCATTGCTCCAAGCTCCCATCTCTTTATTTTTCCCTCCTCTGCCGGCTCTACAGGTAATATTTCAGCTACCGGGATGCTTTCATAATCTGTCCGTGCGCTAACTGCAGCAGGTGCATCAGCAAACCTGAGTGAGGTATTATTGGGCCTGTTATATTCAAGGTCGACCTTCTTATGATTTGTTGCAGCGGGATCAGTTAACCTGGGGACAGTTTCATCATTAAGCGTTCCGGCTGAACCTTTCTCATCTGCGGTATAAAAAACCTGTTTCCCGCTCACGGGAGTATTAAGCGTATTATCAACTGCAATATTTATATATGAAGCATCAAAAAGGGTTGACAGCTCACCTGCTGAGGCTGTTTGCAGAGAATTATCATCCTGGAGGCCTGTACCTGCAAAAAAGTATGCCATCAGACCCAGGGAAGTCAGCATTGCTATTCCGGCAGCTATTCTAAAGAATATGGCCTTATTATTTTTTCTCAGGAGAGGTTTGATATTATCCCAGACAGACTCGGGGGGAAGAGCCTCAATGTTACTGAGCCCATCCCTGAACAGAATATCAATATTTGAATCTCTCTTAACCATTCATCCTTTTCTTTATTCCAAGGTATATTTTTACTTTCCTCTGAAGTATCCCTCTTGCTCTTGACAGGTTCGATTTTGAAGTTCCCTCTGAAATATTGAGCTTTTTAGCTATTTCCTTATGACTGTATCCTTCCAGGGCATAAAGGTTAAACACCATTTTGTATTTGGGCGGTAACTCCATAATGAAATTAAGCAGGTCTTCCGACTCCATTCCCGAAATATCGTCTGCTTCAAGTTCGGGCAATGTGTCATTTTCAAACCCCGGCTCATCCACCTTGGTGAGATAATACCTGTTACGGTGTTTCTCCAGCGCTGTATTAACCACTATACGCCTCATCCATCCTTCAAAAGAACCATCTCCGCTGTAAGCATGCAGGCTTGTATAGATCTTAATGAAACTTTCCTGGAGAACATCCCTGGCCTCATCAGCTGAACCCGAATACTGGAGGCTTATTCCATAAAGTTTTGAAGAATATCGCCTGTACAGTAATTCCTGGTCGCGCTTGTTGCCTCCAAGACATCCCCTGATTATTTTCTTCAGCTCCGGCAATTTATCTCTTTTTAGAATCTAAATATAGAAATAAATTATCAGATCCTGAAAAAAAAAGCCTGCTACACTTCCATCTAAGATAAGATGAAAAAAATGCATAATAGGTTGCGTAGAAGTGATTATTTAAAGCGGCAGCAGGATATGGTTTATATGTGTATAACCTCATCATATGCTGCAGCAGCCGCTTCCATTACAGCTTCTGACATAGTAGGATGAGGATGCACTGATTTTATTATCTCATGTGCCGTGGTTTCCAGTTTTCTTGCCACAACTATTTCAGATATCATTTCAGTGACCCCGGCGCCTATCATATGGGCTCCCAGCAATTCACCGTATTTTGCATCAAATATTAGTTTGACAAAGCCTTCACGTGCGCCTTCGGCAGATGCCTTGCCACTTGCTGTAAAAGGAAATTTTCCCACTTTTATCTCGTAGCCCTTCTCCCTGGCAGCCTCTTCCGTGTAACCAACCGAGGCTACTTCGGGTGAAGTGTATGTACAGGCGGGAACATTATTATAATCAAGAGCCTCCACCTCAAGACCCGCAATTTTCTCAACACATATTATGGCTTCCGCCGAGGCAACATGGGCCAGTGCCGGACCGTGTACTATATCGCCTATGGCATAAACACCTTCAATATTGGTCCTGTAATAATCATCAACAATAATTTTACCCTTTTCTGTTTTCACTTCGTTCTCTTCCAGTCCTATATCTTCTGTATTTGGTCTGACCCCGACGGCTGACAGCACAATGTCAGCTTCGATCTCTTCCATCCCCTTCTTTGTCTTAATATGGGCAATGCATTTATCACCACCGGTGTCAACTGACTCAACACTTGAAGAGGTGAGTACTTTCATTCCTGACTTTTTGAATGAGCGTTCCAGCTGCTTTGACACTTCCCCGTCTTCATTGGGCACCACGGCAGGCAGGAATTCCACCAGAGTTACCTTCGTTCCTATTGAATTGAAAAAATGTGCAAACTCACTGCCTATGGCACCTGAGCCTATGACTATCATCGATCCTGGTTGTTTACGCAGGATCATGGCCTGCCTGTAAGAGATTACTTTTTCACCGTCAATTTTTACCTTAGGCAGTTCACTTGCCCTGGCTCCCGTAGCCAGGATAATATGATCGGCACTGAATTCCTTCTTTTCCCCATCCTTATCCACCTCAACCACGCCTTTCTTCTTCAGCCGGCCTGATCCTTCTATGATCTCGATCTTATTCTTTTTAAAAAGGTATTGCACACCCTTGCTCATACCTTCAGCCACTGACCTGCTTCTTTCAACCATCTTTTCAAGGTTCACGCCGGCTTCACCATCGAGGCTTACACCATAGTCTGCTGCATGCCTGACAAGATCATACACCTTTGCACTTTTGAGCAATGCCTTGGTAGGGATACATCCCCAGTTAAGGCATACCCCTCCAAGCTCGGCCTTTTCAACCACTGCAACATTCATTTTGAGCTGTGCAGCCCTTATTGCTGCAACATAACCTCCTGGTCCGGAGCCAATTACTATTACATCGTATTTCATGTTCCTATATTTTTCCGTTTAATTAGTTACTTATTCAAATATTTACCTCTTTCACTTTTCGTTCTTGCATGCTTAAGGCATTAAACATTTCACTCTTTTATTTCAACCCGGGCTTTGTGAGCCGGGATATTATCCATATCAACACAAGTGTGAAAATTATCGTTGCTCCCGTGGGTATGTTGAGATACCATGAGGCTACCAGTCCCGCAAGCATTCCAATGAAACCGGCTAATATAGAAATAATGATCATTTTCCTGAAATTCTTTGTAAACAGGAGGGCTACGTTGGGTGGTATTGTAAGGAGCGAAAGGACAAGTACAACACCTGCAATCCTGATATTTAATACAATAACCAGTGATACCAGAATTATAAGGAGGTATTTTAAGAGGTCCACCCTGCCGGAGAAAGTCCTGGCATAAGCCTCATCAAAAGCCACATACAATATCAGCCTGTAATATCTTATAAAGAAGATCATGAGAATAATACCCAGAACAGCCAGCGCTACCAGGTCACCATTGGCGATGGTCAGTATACTTCCAAAAAGGTAGCTCATCAGGTCGGGTGTATAGCCCGGTGTGAGGTAGATAAAAATTATCCCTACAGCCATACCGAAGGCCCAGAGGAAACCTATCGCAGAATCTTCACTTACTCTTTGCCTGGATGCCAGGTACTGTATGCCCAGGGCTGAGGCCACTCCAAAGCATGCGGCACCGAAAACCGGGCTCATACCAATGAAATAGGCTATGCCTATGCCCCCGAAACTGGAATGTGTTATTCCACCGGAGAGGAAGACCATTTTTTTGGCAACTATATATGATCCTGCTATGCCGGCCGTAATACTTCCAAAGAGCACTGCCAGCAGGCTTTTTACTAAAAAATCATATTCAAAAAGGGCTGTAAACATATCAGTGTGACTTTAAAACAGTATGAGGCACATCTCCGTGTGCGATAAGCTGTATAGGACAGTCGTAAGCTTTCAATTGCTCGGTGGTAATGCGCCCGGAACCATGGTAATTCAGTTTACGGTTCACACAGGCAAAACTCTTTACATATGCCGATATTGTGCCCACATCATGGGAAACCATCATAATGGTAACATCTTTATTCAGCTCCCTGAGCTTGTCATAGAAACCCTGCTCAAAGCTTGTGTCTACAAAATTGCCCGGTTCATCAAGGAGTAATAATTTAGGGGAAGCTATCAGGGCTCTGCCAAGATATACTCTCTGCAGTTCACCTCCTGAGAGCCTGTCCAGTGATTTTTTACGCAAATGTGAGATACCCAGGTCATGAAGCACTGCATCGGCTTTTGCCCTGTCCGTATCACTCATCCTGGCGGTATGACCCTTGATCATCATCAGGCCGGATAAGACCACATCTCTCACTGAAACGGGAAAGTGATTATCCCCTTCAGCTATCTGCGGAAGGTAGCCTATCTGCTTCTTCTTAATCTGTTTACTATTGTATATAACTTCTCCCCTGACAGGTTTTATCAATCCCAGGATAAGCCGGAGAAGGGTTGTCTTTCCCCCGCCGTTAGGACCTATTACACCAATGAAATCTCCAGCCCTGATGCTAAGGTTTACATCCTCAAGAACAGGATCTTCATTATATGACGCACTTACATTTTTCAGCTCAATCAATGTGGACATGTCGCTTAGTTATTCGTTTTTCCGGCTATATTCTCAGCTATATTCCGTACTGACTCCACCCAGTCGGCACTTAAGGGATCAATTACAACTGTAGCTGCACCAATTTCCCTTCCGATTATATCTGCATTTTTCCTGTCGAACTCACGCTGAACGAAAATTACCTTAATATTCTTCTCCCTTCCATAATCAATTAGTTTTTTCAGCTCCGAGGGTGAAGGCTCTTTACCCTCTGTCTCTACGCTTATTTGCTCAAGCCCGTAATCATGAGCCAGGTAAGTCAGTGAAGGGTGGTAAATTATAAAAGCAGTATTTTCAGTCTCCCTGAACAATGCTTCAAGGTATTCATCAGTAGCCTTTATCAGGCTATCCAGCCTGAGATAGTTGGAATTATATATTTCGGCTTCATCAGGCTTGCTGGCAAGCAGGAAGTCTCTTATATCCCTGGCTATAAGACGGGCACGCGGCGGTGATACCCAGAAATGAGGATCAACCCCCGTATAATGTATATTATCACCATGCCTGTGACTATCAGCAGCTATCAGATCCTGGGAATCAGCCAGTCTTAATAGCTCCATCTCTTCATTCAGTCCTGTCACCCTGTCTATCCATGCAAGCTCAAAGCCCAGGTAAGCATTTATTATCATAAGCTCCGAATTCTTTATACCCTTTACTACCGATGGTGGAGGTTCATAGGTTGCCGGGCTCGCCCCGGGCGGGACAATCACATTTATGCCGTAAGTGTCGCCGGCAATAGCCTCGGTGAAGAACCTGAATGGTTCAATGCTCACGCTTATTATCCCACGATCATTTTCCGGGGGTTCATTTATGCAACCTGACAGCAGGAATATAAAAAAAAGGAAAAGCGATATCTTTTTCATCGGATTAGCTTTATACTACAAATTTAACATTAAACAAAATAATCGCCCAAGTGTTGTAAATAAATTACGGAAGAAAGGTATTTTGATCCAGGCAGCCGTCCATACCCCAGGCAAGTGTTAATTTATCTTAAATAGTCATGCAGCCTCATCCATAAAGCCAATCTTTGGAATTAACTTGCTAAATTGTAGGCTCAAAAAACAACACAAATCATATCGGTATGAAAATAATCATCAAGTCCCTTATCCTGTCTCTTGTAATATCCTTTACAGGGGAAGCGATTGCCTTCAGTCAGCAAAAATATCATGGGCCCGGCGAAATAAACAGTATCCTGGGTGACATGAACAAGGCATATCCAGGCTTAACAAAGCTCGAAACCATTGGGAGCACATATTCCGGAAAAGATATCGGGGCACTGACCATTGGCACGGGTGAAACCAACATTAAACCAGGTATTGCCATTATAGGGGGTATCGACGGCAGGTACCCGGCAGGGAGAGAGATCGCCCTTGGTTTTGCGGAAAGATTGCTTAAGAACTCAGGGCAGGATGAAATAAAGGAACTGCTGGAAAAAGTCAGTTTCTACATCATACCCGATGCCAGTCCGGATGCATTTACAGCTTTATTCTCAGATCCTGTACATGAAAGACCGGTTAATGCAAATCCCACCGATAATGACCGGGATTTCATTATTGATGAAGACCCTCCCGAGGATCTCAACGGTGACGGCTATATTACACTTATGAGGGTAAAAGATCCAAGGGGTGACTATATACCTGATCCCGCTGATGAGAGAGTGATGAAGAAAGCAGAGCTGGCTGAGGGTGAGAAAGGTGAATGGTTTGTTTATACCGAGGGTATCGACAATGACGGGGACGGCAAATTCAATGAAGACGGTCCCGGAGGAGTGAACTTCAATAATAATTTCAGCTTTGAGTACGAGGAGTTTGGTGAGAATGCCGGTTTGCATGCCGCTTCAGAAAGGGAGTCGAGAGCTGTGGCTGATTTCCTCTATGATCATTTTAATATCTTCGCTGTCTTTTCTTTCGGACCGCAGGATAACCTGGGGCAGGCGCTTAAGCCGGGAAGGCAGTCACAGGAAAACCAGGAGCCTGACCCCTCGCAGTGGCGAAGGAGGTCAGGGAAGGTGACAAACATACTTACTGAAGACAGTGAACATAATGCCCTTCTTTCAGCGAAATATCTTGAACTGACAGGCTATAAGGACTCGCCCGGTTTCACACGGGAGCCCGGAAATTTCATGGAATGGGCTTACTATCATTACGGCAGGTACAGCTATTCGACACCCGGCTGGTGGATACCGCAGGAGAAAGGAATGTCCGCCGGGGCAGCCTTCCTTAAATACGCTTCCGAAAATATTGAAAACGATGTGTTCATTGAATGGCAGGAGATTGATCATCCTGATTTCCCTGGCAGGACGGTTGAGGTAGGGGGGATTTTACCATTTGCCATGTATAATCCGCCCGAAGCAATAATGGATGATGTTATAGAATCAAATTACCTCTTTCTCATTGAAGCAGCCAGGATGCATCCTGAACTTGAACTGCTGGATCTGAAAACCGAGAAGCTGGATAAAAACCTTCACAGGGTTACTGTCACCCTTCACAATAAGGGGACATTCGCAACAGCCAGCCAGCTGGGCGAAAGGGTTAAATGGGTCAGGAAAATAAGAGTGGAAATAAAATCAGATTCCGACTTTACATTGCTGAGCGGAAAAGCAATTGACATAAGTGACAGGCTTAAGACGGATGAATCTCGTGAATACAGCTGGCTGATAAATGGCAGTGGCGGCTTTACCATATCAGCAGGTGCCGTAAATTGCGGGATGGATGAGATCACTTTCACTATCAGGTAAAAAACAGAAAAACAAACAGTCATGTATATAATGCAAAAATCACTTATAGTAATATTGTCATTTCTACTGACAATATCAGCCCGTGCCCAGGATGATGAACGTTTCTTTAAGGCAGCCGGGACACCTGTTAATCCGAAGGTCAGCGTAAGCTGGAACAAGTACTACACCTATGCAGGCATTAAAGACCTGTGCGAAAGGCTGGCAGAGGCCTATCCCGACCTGGTGAAAATGGAATCGGCGGGTAAGTCATATGAAGAACGCGACATTATAGCCCTCACGGTAACAAACCACCGCAACGGGGACCCGGGTCACAAACCGGGCTTCTATATTGACGGTAACATACATTCCAATGAGATACAGGGTACTGAAATGGCATTGTATGCAGCCTGGTACCTGGCAGAGATGTATGAAGACAATGATTTTATCCGTGAACTGATGGATGAAAAGGTTTTTTATATACTGCCCACCATAAACCCCGATGCAAGGGAGAATTACATGCATGAGCCCAACACCGGAAGTTCACCACGCTCAGGTATGGTTCCCAGGGATGATGACCGTGACGGGCTGGTTGATGAAGACGGCTTCGACGATATTAACGGTGACGGTGTTATCTCTATGATGAGGCGCAGGACACCCTATGGAGAATTTAAAGCCGATCCCTCCGACCCGCGTCAGATGATACGTGTTGGAGAAGATGAACAGGGTGAATATGAGATGCTTGGCTATGAAGGGATAGATAATGATGGTGATGGCCTTGTTAATGAAGACAGGCAGGGCTCCTACGACCCTAACCGTGACTGGGGCTACAGCTGGCAACCCGGTTATGTGCAGGGAGGTGCTGACAAGTACCCGTTCAGCTTTCCTGAAAACCAGGCCGTTCGCGATTTTGCCCTCGAACATAAAAATATTACAGGAGCGCAGTCATACCATAACTCCGGCGGCATGATACTGAGAGGACCAAGTATTGAAGGAGGAGGATCAGAGGTCTACACCAGGGAAGATGAAAGGGTAATAAACACTATTGGTGCAATGGGTGAGACAATAATCCCGGGATACCGCTTCCTCACCATATGGAAAGATATGTATACCGTCTATGGCGGTGAACTGGACTGGTGGTACGGATCAATGGGTGTTTACGTCCATTCTAACGAATTATGGACCAGCCACCTCATGTTCCACGATGACAGCAGGGACAGCTATAAATTTGATAAACTTCTCCTTTTTGAAGATGCCTTTATACCATGGGAAGAACACGATCATCCTGTGTACGGAAAGGTGGAGATAGGCGGTTTTAATAAGAATTTTGGCAGGATACACCCGGGATTCCTGCTGGAATCAGATGCACACCGTAACACTGCATTCTGTTTCTACCATGCTTACCAGACACCCAGGCTGGAAGTGCGCGATATAAAGGTTGAGGATCTGAAGGGATCGCTCAAACAGATTACGGCAACAATTGCCAACCTGAGGCTGATGCCAACCCATTCGGGACAGAATATAAGGTATAAGATCGACCCGCCCGACTATATTTACCTTGATGGTGGCGAAGTTATTGCAGGCATGATAGTTCTCGACGAGGATAATAA
>JAZBOI010000271.1:0-9262 GCA_036351095.1 Bacteroidales bacterium
AGGAAGAGCTTCAGCAGCAGCAAGCCAGGGAGGATGAAGCACCCTTATCCGGCGGGAAAAAAGAAGATCCCGGACTCTTCGACAATGACATACTTGATCTGGAAGAAGAGCTTGAAGAAATCACGGAGCCGGGAGATCAGCATGATGAGACAGCCGGTGCTGATAAGCATAAAGAAAGCATAGCGGGCAAAACGGTGGATAAAGACAGTCCTGAACCTGGCCAGGAGAAGAAAAGTGACAGGATAGTTGCAGATAGATTCGCCCACCTTTCCAGCAGTTTAAATGAGAAAGTAGGTGAAAGTAAAAAATCCGAAGGCAAACCACGGAGTCTGCCCGTTACCGACCTGAACAGGGCACTGGGCATTAACGACCGCTTCTATTTTATCCGGGAGCTCTTCAACGGCAATGAAGACTCATTCAGGGAAACAATCGACCGGCTGAATAAGGCTGCCTCAAAAGAGGAAGCCACATCCATTCTTAGCGAAAGTGTGAAGGCGGCCTCAGATTCCGGACCGGCACTGGAGTTGCTCGAACTGGTTGAAAGAAAACTAGCAGTGAAATAAAATGAGCCGTCTTTACATCGTCCCCACACCTATTGGTAACCTTAAGGATATAACTATCAGGACAATCGAAGTGCTTAGGGATGTCGACCTGGTCCTTGCTGAAGATACCCGTAAGTCAGGAATACTCTTAAAACATCATAGCATTGACACTCCACTCCTGTCACACCACAAATTCAACGAACACAGGGAATCAGAAAGGATTTGCAAACAGATAAAATCGGGGAAAATGATTGCGCTGATAACAGATGCCGGCACACCGGGTATTTCTGATCCCGGGTTCCTGCTGGTGAGAACATGCCTTGAAAACAATATTGAAGTTGAAACCCTGCCCGGTCCCACAGCCTTTATTCCTGCACTGGTAAATTCAGGATTGCCCTGTGACAGGTTCTGCTTTGAAGGATTCCTCCCCCGGAAAAAAGGCAGGATGAAAAGAATAAAAAATCTTGAAGAGGAAGAAAGAACCATGGTCTTTTATGAATCACCCTACAGGATTGAAAAACTTGTAGATGAGCTTATTGAGGTTTTCGGTGGCGACAGGAATGCGTCTCTCTCCAGGGAGCTGACAAAAATACATGAGGAAAATATAAGAGGAAGCCTGGATGCGCTTGCTGAAGGATTTAAAGATTCACAGGCAAGGGGTGAATATGTCCTGGTAGTAGCAGGGAAGGGAAAGTCTTGAGTAAGGGACCTGGCCCGGGGACAAAAAAAAATCATATTTTTGTAGCCTGTCCTGAAAACTTTTTGCCACTAAATCGTTATTATATAAACGACATATGAAGAAATTTCTGCTTGCAGCATATATACTTGTTCTTAGCGTACTCAATACAGGGGCCCAGCACCTGAAAGGGCTTATCAGGGATAGCGAGGGTGAACCGGTAAGGTATGCAACTGTTTATATTAATGAACTTAAGCAGGGTACCACAGCAAATATAAAGGGGGAATACGAAATAAAGCTTGAAAGCGGGGACTATACTGTTTTCTTTCAAAGTCTTGGTTTTTCACCCGAGGTAAGAAACATAAGTATGGGCAGTGCTGTTAAAACACTTGATATTACCCTCAGCGCACAATACTACCAGATCCCCGAAGTAAGGGTCACAGCCACAGGCGAAGATCCTGCCTACGGTATAATGCGAAAGGCCATTGGGCTGGCCCCTTACCATCTCAACAGGGTAAGACAGTACCAGGCCGAGGTATACATCAAGGGGAGCGTTGTGGTAAACAAGATACCGCGGATAGTAAGGCGTAATATCAATTCCGCTGATCTGAATATAAAGGAAGGCGATAGTTACCTTATTGAATCAATGAACAGGATAGAATACGAAGCGCCGGATACATACAGGCAGACTGTCATAGCCCAACACAGTACCTTTCCCGATGCAAGGGAAACAGACATCTCACCCCTGGACGTGGTGAAGGCAAGCTTTTACCAGCCCGTGCTGGCAGATATTGCCATCAGCCCTCTTGCACCCAATGCAATGTCACACTATAACTTCAGCTATGAAGGTTCAACACCGCAGGGACCGTATATAGTGAATAAAATAAAGGTGACACCTAAAAGGAAGAGCCAGCAGGTATTCGAAGGTACCATTTACATTATTGAAGACCTGTGGTGCATCCACAGCCTGGACCTCACCAATGATAATCTTGCCGGTTCAATCAATATCAGGCAGGTTTACACCCCGGTGCAGGATGATATATGGATGCCCGTCAGCCACAGCTTTGAGGTGAAAGTATCAATTGTTGGTGTTGATGCTGACGGCACCTACGGTTCAGCAGTCACATACATGCACGTGGAGCCGAACAATGAACTGCCTAAACCTGAAGAGCTGCAACTTAATCCTACCGCTGCGGAACAGGAAATTCTGGAAGAACAAAGGGAAGGATCAAAAACGCAGGAGAAGATAGAGGAAATATTACAGAAAGATGAGCTAAGTAACAGGGATATGTCGAGACTGTCAAGGCTAATGGAAAAAGAGGCAGAAGAATCCGATCCCAATAAAGATGAACTGGAGGTAAAAAATACCACCAGCACCAAAGTAGAAGAGGATGCAACGAGTAAGAGCAGGGATTACTGGGCAGAGGTTCGACCTATCCCCCTTTCCGAAGAAGAGAGGCGGAGTTTAAGAGTTAGTGACAGCCTGTCTGTTGACCGGGGCCTGAGGAAGGTGGACAGGCAGGAAAGTGCCGCTGATGAGGGTAATGCCAAAAAGAAAAGCGGCTTTGCCAAAACCATGCAGGCAATATTTCTTGGTAAGACGTGGACAGGTGAAGACAGTAACAGCAGGTTCAGGCTTGGAGGTTTGGCCGACCCTGCAAATTTAGGCTTTAACAGTGTTGATGGCTTAAAATACAGTATTGATTTTAGTTATTCCAATACATGGGACTCAGAAGCAAGACTCACCCTGAGCCCTGAAATTGGATGGGATTTTGCCAGGGAGGGTATAAACTGGAACCTTAACGGGCTGCTCACATATGATCATATGCATATGTCACGACTTGCTTTCTGGATGGGTATGGGAAGCAAAGATTTCAGCAGTTCGGCAGGCATAAGCCCCTTTGTAAATATGGTTTCTTCACTGCTGTACAAGGACAATTACCTGCGGCTTTATGATAGCAGGTACCTGACGGTGAGCCAGCGCAGCGAATATTTCAACGGCTTTTATATCGAGTTCAGGTATGATTATGATGACCGCAGGCTGCTGGAGAACAATTCCTCTTTCTCCCTGTTCAGGAAGGATGAGGATTATATGGAAAACATTCCCATTAACACCAACCTGGGAGCAGCCGGTGATATGGAAGCCGATTTTATCCTTGCAGATCATATCCATCACCAGTTCAGAGCTGTGATATCATATATCCCGAAACAGAAATACCGTATTGTCAACGGCAAAAAATCCATGGTCGGTTCAGATTACATTACCTACAAATTATACTATGACCACGGTATAAACATCACAGGTGACAAGCAGTACAATCATTTTGACCACATTCAGTTTGAAGCAAACCAGGACCGTTCGATTGGTGCTTTCAATGAGTACTCGTGGAGATTCAGGGCAGGCACCTACCTGAAAAATGACAGATTACCCTTCCAGGATTTCAAACATTTCAATATACAATCGCTGCCCCTGCTCATACGCAATCACCAGGATGTATTTATGCTGCCTGATTATTATAGTCTTGCTACCCCTGAATACTACCTGGAGGCACACTTCAGGTATACCACCCCTTACCTGCTCCTCAAATTACTGCCTTTCCTGAGCAACAGCCTTATGAGAGAGAACCTGAGCCTGGCCTATATGTACAGTCCGCACACCGGGAATTATTATGAACTGGGCTATGGCCTCAGCGAAATTTTCCTTCTGGGTAAGATAGGGGTATTTGTTGGCTTCGAGGACCTGGAGTATAAGTCTGCGGGCTTGAGATTTACCTTTATTCTGAGGTAGACCCCTCAGCCAGCTCATCATCCCTGAAGGAATCGGGCATCTCCTTCCTTGCTTTGACACCCAGCTCTTTCAGGTGCCCTACCCTGCTTATCAGGTTTCCTCTTCCCGTGAGCTTCATCACGGTGTCGTCATATTGCTTCTGCGTTTCATTGAGCTTCTTTCCCAGCTTTTCCAGTCTTTCAAGAAGAAGAACAAAATCATCATACAGTGCTCCGCCCTGTCGCGCTATCTCAATAACGTTCCTGCTCTGGTATTCCTGTTTCCAGATGCTCTCCACCATTTTAAGTGCCGCGATCAGGTTGGTGGGACTCATAAGAAGCACACGCTTTTCATATGAATCGGACCAGAGCCGGTTATCAGCCTGCAGTGCCAGAAAATATGCCGGTTCCACAGGCATGAACATCATCACAAAGTCAACAGTGTCAAGCTTATATTCATCCTGGTAATCTTTTGCTGCCAGCTTGTTCAGGTGGGTCCTTACCGATTGCAGGTGGGCCTTCAGTGCCTGCTCCTTCGCGGCCTCATTTTCTGCATTCACATATTGTTCGTAAGCTACCAGGGATACCTTTGCATCAATAATTATACTGCGGTTCCCGGGGTACTTCACTATGATATCAGGCTGCAGCCTTCCTCCCTCTCCGCCAATATACGATTCCTGAACAAAAAACTCCCTGTCCCTGACAAGTCCTGATTTCTCAAGTATGCTTTCAAGTATCATTTCGCCCCAGTTACCCCTGGCTTTTGAGTCGCCTTTCAGTGCCCTGGTAAGTGCGTTAGCCTCATCACTGATCCTGGTATTAAGTTTTTCCAGCTCAGCTATTTTTGTCATCAGCGATGCACGGTCTTTACTGCTCTCCAGCCTGGTCCTTTCAACCTTTTCCCTGAAATCCTTCAGGTTCTCATTGAAAGGTTTCAGTATATTATCCAGCTTCTCCGCATTCTCCCTGGTAAACCTCCTGCTTTTCTCCTCCATTATCTCATCGGCCAGCAGCCTGAATTCCTTTTTCATCCTTTCCTGTATCTCCTCCAGTTCTTTTTTCTGATCACGTAGTTTTTCACCCAGGGCCTCAATATTGGCATCCCTTGATGCCACCATTCCTGTAAGCCTGCGTATTTCACCCTCTTTCTCGCCCAGCTCATTCTTAGAAGCGGCTATTGTATTTTTCAGGTCATCTATGTGCATACCTTCAGAGGCACGTGCAGTTTTTCTCCTGAGCACCTGTATAATGATCATTAAAAGGATACCGGCAGCCAGTCCTGAAAGAAAGAGAATACTATTTTCAAGCATATATTTAAATTTTTAGTCTGTTACCTGCTACATTATCTCGTCGTCCGAACCATTTTCAGTACCCAGGCTGTTACCGTTATAAGGCAGGTCTGAATTCATTTTCGAGCTCACGGTAAATGACTCAGACATGTTCTGTGAGGAAATAGCATCATAATCAAGATCCTCAAGGTCAATAAACTGGGCTCTTTCCTCCCTGAACCTCAGCAGTACATCATCCACAGGACCGTTCCTGTTTTTCGCCAGTATAATTTCAGCTATACCTTTTGATGGCATATCGTTATCGAGGGTGGTGAATCCATATTTTTCAGGCCGGTGTATAAAAAGCACCATATCGGCATCCTGCTCTATGGCTCCCGATTCCCGCAGGTCGGACAATTGCGGTCTTTTATTTCCACCCCTTACCTCTACCGAACGGTTGAGCTGGCTCAGGGCAATAATGGGCACATTCAATTCTTTTGAAATACTTTTAAGTGAGCGTGAGATACTTGATACTTCCTGTTCACGGCTCCCCGCCTCCCTGGGACCGGTCATCAGCTGCAGGTAATCAACTATTGCAATATCCAGCTTATGCTGGGCCGTAAGGCGCCTGCACTTTGCACGCAGTTCAAAGACCGATATGGCAGGGGTGTCATCGATAAAAATACTGGCATCCTCCAGCGTTTTTATTTTGCTCTCAAGCTGCTTCCACTCATCTTCTTTCAGGCGCCCGTTCTTAATCCTGTTTGAAGGCAGTTCCGTTTCGGCAACAATGAGCCGGTTAACAAGCTGAACGGCCGACATCTCCAGGGAAAAAACAGCCACTGACTTTTTGTGGTCCACAGCCATATTCCTGGCCATGGAAAGGGCAAAGGCTGTCTTTCCCATCGACGGCCTTGCAGCTACTATGACCAGATCAGATTTCTGCCAGCCCGATGTAAGCCTGTCCAGCTTGGTAAAGCCTGAAGGCACGCCTATCAGTGCATCTTCCCTCTTGCTTGCTTCCTCAATCTCATGAACAGCTTCCTTAAGGACAACATTCAGCGGAGATACTTCTCTTTTTATGTTACCCTCCGCAATCTGGAAAAGTTCGTTTTCAGAAAAATCGAGCAGCTCATTAATATCGTTGGAGTCATCAAAGGCACGCCCCTGTATTTCAGATGTAACCCGTATCAGTTCCCGCTGTATGAATTTTTGTGCAACTATCTTGGCATGAAACTCAACATGAGCAGCGGAAACCACTTTTGATGTCAGCTGTGTCAGGTATACCGGACCTCCCACATTATCGAGCTCATCGTTCGACCTGAGTTCCTCGGTAACCGTGTAAAGATCAACAGGCAGTTCCCTCAGGTTAAGAGAAATGATGGCTGCATATATCTTCTGATGAACATCCTTGTAGAAGCTCTCCTGCTTAAGAATATCAATAACCGTTATTATTGCTTCTTTCTCGAGCATTATCGCACCCAAAACCGCCTCTTCCATATCTATTGCCTGGGGAGGAACCCTTCCCATGTCGGGCAAAGAAGCTGAAACCGGCCTCGCCTTGTTTTTCTTGTCAGCCATATACTTCTGTTTATCTGATTGTTACACTTATTGTACAATGATGGTCAAAAACCGCATTAAAGTTAGAAAATAGAAAATGTCTACCCAGTAAGCCCGGGATAATATTACAAACATTTTATGTTGATATCTTGTTGAAACACCAGGGCCTAAACAGGTCCACTGTTTGAAGTGTTTTGAGGCATGAAAATTGATTGTTGACGGGGCTGCAGGGTAAACACATATTTTTTTGTAATTTGCGTTCAAATCAGGAGGACAGCAATGACATTCTTCCCTAATGCTAAAATCAATATTGGTTTATACATTACCGGTAAAAGGGATGACGGCTATCATAATATAGAATCACTTTTTTATCCCCTTCCTTTGCGTGATGCCATTGAATTTATCCTTGGAGAGCCGGGCAGTGGTGATGAGTTAAACATTAGCGGCTTCAAAACTGACTGTGCAGCAGAAGATAACCTGGTGATGAAAGCCGTGAAGCTGATGAGGAAGGACTTTAATCTGCCCCCTTTGAAAATACACCTCCATAAGGCAATACCGCCCGGGTCGGGACTGGGAGGAGGATCTTCCGATGCTGCTTTCATGCTAAGGTACCTCAACAGGTATTTCAGACTTGAGATTGATGAGGAGGAACTGACCCGGATGGCTCTTCAGCTTGGCAGTGATTGTGCCTTCTTCATTAATAACAGGCCCTCCTTTATCAGCGGCCGCGGTGAAGTAGTCAGGGAAAGCAGCCTGACGCTGGAGGGCAGGCATATACTGATCGTTTACCCCGGCATTAATATAAGCACTGCTGAGGCTTACAGGATGGTTAAGCCTGTGAATAAGGCCCCGGGGCTGGAAGAAAAGATAAGCATGCCCACAGGATCATGGAAGAATAGCATCAGGAATGACTTCCAGGATGCCATAATACAGAAACACCCGCTGATAGGGACTATTATAGAAGATATTTACGGTTCGGGTGCACTGTACAGTTCATTGAGTGGAAGCGGATCTGCCGTATACGGAATATATGATGGGATACCTCCCGCCAGGCTTGAAGGACATAAATTATGGACATGGAGAGGGGCGCTGTAGGCTTTTTACCCGGATTTGAATTCGATAAGCAGTTTTCCTTTTGGCACTTTCTCATTTTCCTTTACATCAATGTGCTTCACCACACCAGTGACCGGACTTTTTATCCTGTTCTTCATCTTCATTGCCTCCAGCACAAGTACCTCATCTCCCTTTTTCACCCTGGCACCCTTCTTAACCAGAATTTCAATAATTGTTCCCGGGATAAAACTCAACAATTTGGATTTATCATGCGGGGCATATACCTTTCGGTTCCTGAACTTACTGCTCAGCCTGGTGGTGTATTCTGAATAATTGATATTAAGCTTTTCCAGCTTCTTATTCTTGTTTTCCATCGTCGGTACTGTTAATTAAGCATGGGCCCTTAAAATGGAGGTATCCCATGTTTTTTATAGGGCAGCGATACGGATTTATTATCCGAAACCTCAATTGCATGGATAAGCAATCTCCTGGTTTCGCATGGTTCAATCACAGCATCAACATAGCCTTTGGCAGCTGCCACATATGGATTGGCAAACTTGGTTTTGTACTCTTCCACCTTGGCCTTTCGCGTGGCATCAGGATCGTCGGAAGCCATTATCTCCTTTCTGAAAATAATATTTGCAGCACCTTCAGGGCCCATTACGGCAATTTCAGCCCCGGGCCATGCAAAGACGAAATCTGCCCTCAGATGCCTGGAGCCCATAGCTATATATCCTCCGCCGTATGCTTTCCTTAATATTACAGTGATCTTTGGAACGGTGGCCTCACTGTATGCATAGAGCACTTTGGCCCCGTGCCTTATTACACCCGCATGTTCCTGGTCAACTCCCGGGAGATAACCTGGCAGGTCAACAAAGGTTATGATCGGAATATTGAAAGCATCACAATAGCGTATAAAACGGGCAGCCTTATTGGATGAATCAACGTCAAGCACTCCTGCCAGCTCTATTGGCTGGTTTGCCACAAAACCGACTGTAGCTCCGTTTATCCTTCCAAAACCAATCACAATGTTTTTTGCCCAGTGTCTCTGTATCTCAAAAAATTCAGATTTGTCAGTTACACTTCTTATTACATCTTTCACATCATAGGGCAATGTGGGATCGGAAGGAACAATATTGTCTATCTTACACTCAGTAAGGGGCTCGGCAGGTTCCATATTCCTGGCTTTCCTCTGGTTATTCCATGGTATGTAGCTTACCAGCTCCTTGATTTTGGCAAAGCATTCATCTTCAGTCTCCGCATAAAAATGCGCATTCCCGGTGATTTCAGCATGCACTTTTGCCCCGCCCAGATCTTCCATTGAGATTTCTTCACCCAGCACCGTCTTTATAACTTCCGGGCCGGTGATAAACATTTTTGATATATTCTGCACAACA
>JAZBOI010000272.1:0-3318 GCA_036351095.1 Bacteroidales bacterium
ACTTTTCAAGGCTGCCAATATTAAGGAAGGATCCTATAACAACCCTGTGGCACTTTGAAGCCACACTAATTGACATGGTCCCATTGGTCGTGCTGTAAACAATTGTCTTTCCCCTGACCCTTTCAGACGTGAAATTAAATGGTGAATTACCAAAGTCCGCAAAACCCTGAACATAACCGTCACGCTCGGCAGCAACAGTGTATCCCTTTTTCTTATATTCGCGAGCTGTTTCAAGATCAGGAACAGGGATAATGCAGCCTGCACCATTGGCAAAGGCATTACATATGGCCGAGCTTGCCCTCAGTATATCAATAACAACAACAATGGCTTCCGGATCTGCATAACGATCGAAAATTGCAGGGCTAAGACAAACTTCCAAATTATACCTGGTCATCAATAAAAAGTTTCAGTACAGACTATATTCATCCCTTGTAAATGGGGAGTTTGACAATTTCAGCTTTGAGATCCTTGTTACGTATCCTTATATAGATCTCACTTCCTTCTTTCCAGTAGGCCTTTTTCACGTATCCCATCCCTATACCCCTTTTCATCATGGGTGACATGGTTCCTGATGTTACCCGTCCTATATTGTCCCCTTCAGCATTAACTATCTCATAATCATGTCTTGGTATACCACGGTCAATCATCACGAAACCCTTGAGCCTTTTATCAACACCTTCTTCCTTCTGCTTCAGCAGGTATTCTTTATCGAGGAAATCTTTCCCTTCTTTAAATTTTGTTATCCAGCCAAGGCCGGCTTCAATGGGTGATGTGCTGTCATCAATATCATTACCGTAAAGGCAGAAACCCATTTCAAGTCTTAAGGTATCGCGTGCACCAAGGCCAACTGGCTTTATCCCAAATTCCTCACCCGCTTCAAAGACTGCCTTCCATAATTTTGGAGCATCTGCATTATCAACATAAATTTCACAACCCCCGGCACCTGTGTACCCGGTGGTGGATAACAATAAGCGGTCTATTCCTGCAAAGGGTATTTCCCGGAATGTATAATATTCCATGTCGATGATATTTTCATCGGTCAGTTTCTGCATGGCTTTCATTGCCAGGGGGCCCTGTACTGCAAGCTGGGCAATCGAATCTGATGCATTCTCTAAACCTTTGCCCGGTGAAATCCCGAACTTCCCTGCATTTTCAACGCACCACTGCCAGTCTTTTTCTATATTGGCTGCATTGACTACCAGTAAATATTTATCCTCACTGAACATGTAAACCAGGAGATCATCAACGATGCCCCCTTTACCGTTTGGAAAACATGTGTACTGTACTTTCCCCTCGACCAGTGCCGAGACGTCATTGGAACAAATATATTGAAGGTAATTCAATGCTTCCGGACCCGACACCCAGAATTCACCCATATGTGACACATCAAAAACGCCCACCTTTTCACGGACGGTAATATGTTCATCATTAATGCCGGTATATTCTACAGGCATATTATAGCCTGCAAAGGGTACCATTTTGGCTCCTCTCTCTTCATGAAATTTTGTAAAAGCAGTATTTTTCATCGATAAATGGATTTTATTTTATTATACGGAATATTCTTTTTTTTCAATGTCCTGTTCAGGGGATGTGGTTACTGTCTTTTTTGATCTCCAGGGTATCAGGCAGGGGCACAGTCCTGTTTCCCTTTAATAAGGTTGTGTCGACAGCGGGATAATCAGGGGTACTGACAGGCTTTTTTACCATCATGTAAATATCATAGGCGCCATAGCCCCCGGGCCTGTCGCTTGCCAGCCATGACCGGTTTATATCAACTGCCGATCTCCTGTAAAAGATATCATTCGACTGTGAATTCACGGGTGATCCCATATTAACAGGCGCAGACCAGAGACCCAGCTCATCTTTAACCGACATATAAATGTCATAGCCTCCCATCCCCCCGAACCTGTCAGAACTGAACCAGATGGTATCTCCACCGGGAGATACAAAAACCGATTCTTCATTTCGTTCGGAATTAACCGGATCACCCAGATTGAAGGGTTTTGTCCATTTATCCCTTCTGACCCTTTTAATATAGTATATATCACCACCCCCGAGACCCTTCTTCATGTCACTGGTAAAAAATATCTCATTCTCATCTTCAGTGATTGAAATGGAAGCCTCCCTGTAAATGCTGTTAATCTTCACATCAGGCTTATGCGGGCTTCCCCATTCGCCATCCTGATATTCGGCGCTGAGTATATCGCCATTACCCTGGTAACCGGCATAAAGGTACATACCGGTGCCCCCGCCATAGATGCAGAGTACCCCTTCATTCAGATCGGTGCTCAAATTATCACCGGCCGGACCGGCAGGGTCCCATTCATCATCACCCCTTGTAGCAACAAAAATATTCTCATCCCATTTCATATCAGCAGTCTGCCGTTTTCTACCTTCATCAAGTGGCCTCCTGCTGGTAAAATATAATAAGCGCTTGCCCCTTGTTGGTACCGGGGAATAATCATCATATTCTGAATTTATGTTTTCACCCGCATTTATCAACTCATAATCACCCTCACTTTCTGACATCTCGATAGCCCTGTTACACTGGTTTATGTAGTTGTTTACGGCAGGATTGAAATTATCCGATCCATGAAACCTGTCAGAATACATATTATAATAGTCGATGGCTTTGCCATAATCACCCCTCACATGATATGCCTTCCCCGTTAACAGAAGGATGTCTTCCGTTACATCTGGTTTAAGCTCGTAGGCCTTCAGGAAATAATCGAGCGCTTTTGCTGGATTTGAACCGCCCAGGTAAGTAATACCTATTTTATAATTTAACTCGGCATTGGCACTGTTATAATGATTGGCCAGGAGGTAACATAACACCGCCTCCGGGTACATTCCAACACCGGTACTGTAGAGCTTATCTCCCTCCCTGATGTTTTTCCAGGCATCCCGGAAACCATCCTTCCCGGCTTTGAACTCAGATTTTGACACCTCTACCTTTACCTGGCCGCAAAGGTCGCCTGGCGTGAATGCCAGCACGATTAAAAGGACAAATAATTGTGCTTTCATAGATAGAATGTTTTAATCTTTAAAAATAGTAATTAAATGGATGATAAAAACCCTGCCCGTAAAATAATTCCCTGATTGGGCTCCACTTTTCGTTTTTTGCTATTTTTGTTTCTAAATATATCCTTGAAATATGGAGTTTAAGAAAGTTAATGTAGACTACCTTAATGAAGTATGTGGTAATTCACCGGATCTTATCAGGGAGATGATCGATATTTTCCGCTCCCAGGTACTGGAATTTGCGGATGAGATGGAACATCTCTATTCGGAGGGTGAATATTTTGATCTCGGACTGCT
>JAZBOI010000273.1:0-9281 GCA_036351095.1 Bacteroidales bacterium
GGTTGCCGCCTACCTGCTCAATAAAGCTATAGGTGATAACCTTACCTGCATATTTGTTGATAACGGACTTTTACGTAAAAATGAAATATACAAAGTGCTGGATTCATACGAGGGACTGGGATTGAATGTAGTGGATATTAATGCAGCTGATGAATTCATGGACCAGCTGGAAGGGGAGAGTGACCCGGAGAAGAAAAGAAAAATTATAGGAAGGGTCTTCATAGAAATATTTGAGAGGGAGGCTGCAAGAGTGAAAGATGTTAAATGGCTGGCCCAGGGGACAATATATCCTGATGTAATAGAATCGGTTTCCGTAAACGGGCCTTCAGCAACTATAAAATCCCATCATAATGTGGGAGGTCTGCCCGAACTGATGAACCTGAAAGTGGTAGAGCCACTTAAACTGCTCTTCAAGGATGAAGTCAGGAAGGTGGGTATGGCCCTGGGCATGCCCGAAATAATAATTAATCGCCATCCCTTTCCCGGACCGGGCCTGGCAATCCGTATACTTGGCCCTGTTACAAGGGAAAAGGTTAGAATGGTCCAGGAAGCCGATGATATATTTATCGAGGGCCTTAAGAACAATGGTTTGTATGACAGGGTATGGCAGGCAGGTGTGATACTCTTACCTGTCCAGTCAGTGGGCGTTATGGGTGATGAACGGACTTATGAAAATACCATAGTCCTGCGGGCCGTGGAATCAACCGATGGCATGACAGCCGACTGGTCGCACCTCCCATATGAATTCCTGGGGCAGATATCCAGTGCAATTATTAATAAAGTGAAAGGAATTAACAGGGTGGTGTACGATATAAGTTCGAAACCACCTTCCACAATTGAATGGGAATAAAAGACTATCCAAGATGAGCAAAAAATTCGCAATACTACTGGCTTCAATAATAATTCTAAGCGGACTTGAGGTCCAGGGACAGATGTTCTCGGATCAGACAATGAAGTTCGGACGCACACTGGCCCTGGTAGAAGCATTCTATGTTGACAGTGTTGACCAGGCCAGACTGACTGAAGAAGCTATTATTGAATTACTTAAAAACCTGGATCCTCACTCTGTATACATTTCGGCCGAAGAGCTGGAGGAAATTAACCAGAGACTCGAAGGAAGCTTTGAAGGTATAGGAATAGAATTTAATGTACTGCACGATTCAATACTGGTAATTGCCCCAATGCCGGGCGGACCGTCTGAAAAAGCAGGACTCCGGCCGGGAGACCGTATTGTTACCATTGATGGTGAAAACGTTGCGGGAACAGGAATCACAACCACCGGTGTCAGGAAAAGACTGTTGGGCGACAAGGGAACAAAGGTTACGGTTGGCATTTTCAGGAGAGGGAGCACCGGTGTTAAGGAATATGAAATTATCCGTGACGAACTGCCGGTCAACAGCCTGCTGGCGGCTTATATGGCAGATGATAATGTAGGATATATCAAGCTAAGTAATTTTTCACTTACGAGCGAGAAGGAATTCAATGATGCAGTAAATACTCTTATTGACAGGAATATGCAACACCTGGTAATTGACCTGCGGGGAAATACGGGAGGTTACCTTGAGGCGGCTATCAGGATATGTGACCATTTCTTTAAGGAGGAAAGACTCATTGTTTACCTTGAAGGTTTAAGAACCCCCAGGCAGGATTTCTATACCAGGGAAGGAGGGAAGATGAATGATTCAAGAGTCATTGTACTGGTTGATGAAGGATCTGCCTCAGCAAGTGAAATTGTAGCAGGAGCTATCCAGGATTGGGACCGCGGGCTGATAATAGGACGAAGAACCTTTGGGAAAGGATTGGTTCAGAATGCTTTCAACCTTGGTGACGGCTCGGCAGTGCGACTCACTGTGGCAAGGTATTACACCCCCTCGGGCAGGCTGATTCAGCGACCATATGACAAGGGAGTGGAGGAATACATTACCGACTTTTATTCAAGATTTACAAACGGTGAACTTGTGTCAGCAGATAGTATTAATTTCCCCGATTCACTGAAATTCAATACCCTCATAAATGAGAGACAGGTATACGGCGGTGGAGGAATTATGCCTGATATCTTTGTCCCGGTCGATACAAGTGAATATTCCGATTACTACAGGGACCTGGTTAATAAAAACGTAATTACACAATTCTCCCTCGACTATGTGGATAATAACCGTAACAGGCTTAACAGGCAGTATAGCACTTTCGAAGAATTTCGTGATAATTTTTCGTTCAGGGATTCTGATATGGCTGACCTTATTAAACTGGGAAATGAAATGGGCGTCAGTTTTGTTGAAGATGATTACAATATCTCCGGGAAACAAATAAGACAAATACTTAAAGGCTTGTTGGCCAGGGATATATGGGATATGTCCGAATACTACGAGATAGTGAACCAGGATGATATTGCCCTGGAAAAAGCCCTGGAAATAATAGCTGACAGTAATAAATTTATCTCTTTCCTGAGAAACTGATAGTACATATGGATGTTCTACTGGCAAAAACCCTGCATGGACTGGAAGATGTCTTAACAGAAGAATTGTCTGCAATGGGTGCCCTCAATATCGTTAAGGGGAGGCGATCTGTCAGCTTTGAGGGGGACAGGGAAATGATGTACAGGGCAAATTACTGCTTACGTACTGCACTCTCGATCCTTAAACCATTACACAGTTTTGGCATCGTTCATGCCAGGGATCTTTATGACAGGGCACTTAAATACCCATGGGAGGATACTTTGGGAGTAGGGCAGACTTTCATGGTTGTGCCCGTGGTACACTCATCCCTGTTTAATCATACTGCTTATCCGGCATTATTACTCAAGGATGCCATTGCTGACAGGTTCAGGAAGAAAATGAACAGGCGCCCATCTGTTGATACCAGGAATCCGGATATTGTTATTAACTGCCATATAAAGGAAAAGGAGGTTAACCTGAGCCTTGACTCAAGCCTGGCACCTCTTTTCAAGAGAAATTACAGGCAACAGCGTACAGAAGCGCCCCTGAACGAGGTGCTGGCAGCAGGTATTTTAATGATAAGTGGCTGGGATATGAAAACGCCACTGCTTGATCCGATGTGCGGATCGGGGACTATTGCCATTGAGGCTGCCTTAATGTCTAGGAATATACCACCCGGTAAATTCAGGAAACATTTCGGTTTCATGAACTGGCCGGATTATGATAATGAGCTTTTCAGGAGGATATGTGCGGAGGAGGAGGCTAAAATCTGTCCCCCGAGAGGACCTGTATTTTGCAGTGATATTTCAGCCCACAATATCCGGGTAGCACGATCAAACATAAGGAAGGCCGGCCTGGAGAAAGACATACGATCATCTGTATCTGATTTCCTTGAATCAAAGGACCCTGAGCAGATAGCATATACCATAATAATGAACCCCCCATATGGTGAAAGGCTGGATGATGAGGGTATTGAAGACCTCTATGCAGGAATAGGCGAACGCCTTAAGCATGCTTATCCAGGTTCCACGGCATGGTTGTTAAGTTCAAATACAGAAGCCCTGAAAAGGATAGGGCTCAGGCCGGCAGCAAAGTACTCCCTTTTTAATGGTAAGATTGAAGTTAAACTATTGAAATATGAGCTGTATAAGGGGAGCAAAAAGGCTAAAAAGTAATGCTTACAGTAAAATTATTGATATTTCATCCATTAAGACTTTGTATTTATCAAATGCTGTAAAGGTAAATTTTTTGGACTTGAGATTTTTTTTATATTTGCTGTTGTTATTAACCCGACCATGTCAAATAAAAGCTGATGAGCTTTAATGTAGAGAATTATTTCCAGGACTTATTGACTGATGATGTTATTTTCTCCTACAAGGGTGATATAAGCTCAGAGGTTATAAATCTGATTCTCGATTCTGTTGAACGAAAAACAGAAGAGGCCAACGATCCCTCGAGAATAAGAAAGAAAGTCTACAATGTGCTGGTTGAAAGCCTGCAGAACCTCTTTCATCACGTAGACCCTGTTCCGAAAGATTTCAATGACCAAAAATCGAAGCGCTTTGGTATAATAGTGGTTAACAGGTTAGATTCCGGCTACAATATTACGACCTGTAATTTTATTAAAAAGGAAAAAGTCAAAAAACTGGCCGGTAAGCTGGATCAGATAAACAGTTCCAGTAATAAAGAAATAAAGGAAATATATAAGTTTATACTGCACCACCAGAAGATATCTCCAAAAGGTGGAGGTGGCCTGGGACTGGTTGATATTGCACGTAAGACAGGCAATACGCTTGATTATGAGTTTTTCGATTATAATGAAGACTATTCTTTTTTCACTTTGTCGATTGATATAAACCCTTTAACTGCTAATTAATAATTTTAAATATTAGACTAATATGGAACCGATCATTATTGAAGGAACACCTAAAACACCAACTGTTCATTTTGATTCAAAGGATGGTGTTTTTAAGCTTGAAGGAAGATCAATACCTGAAAATTCAGTTGAGTTTTATAAACCTCTTGTTGACTGGCTCGACAGGTACAAGGACAGCCCCTTACCCAAAACCACGGTTGAAGTGAAACTGGAGTATTTCAATACCAGTTCATCGAAATGTATCCTTGATGTTTTCAAAAAGCTGGAAATTATCCATAAAGCAAAGAACGATGTGGAGATTAAGTGGTATTATGAAGAGGATGATGAAGACATGCTTGAGGCAGGTGAAGATTATGAGTCAATCATAAGAGTTCCGTTCGAAATGATCGAAATTATGGAATAGCACCTGCCATCATAAGTACCGGATCGGTTTTTAAATAATAAGCAAGAGGCTGTCTCACAAGGGCAGCCTCTTGTTTTTTAATAAGTTCTTGCCTTCCTTCTCTCGGAGGATGCTTCAAAAGAGTCAAGTATTCTTTTGAGCAGCCTGAAATACAGTGCCAGGTAGGTTACCACTGTCCAGAACCAAATAAAAATCAAATTTACCCAGAGAGTATCCACATAAGTGCCAAAGACCTGTTTTCTCGGGGCATAGAAATGTGCCTTCAGGAATGGATGCTCCGGGTCTTTGTATATGGGATCCATTTTCTGGATCAGCTCACCTTTAAATTCGATGATTCTTTTTTCCTCTTTTTCATTTGTAACAAACTCTTCCAGGCTTTTATTAAAGTGTTTTTCCTTCAGTTCAATAAAAGCTTCAGGATCTTCATGCATTGCTTCGGTTATAATAAGATCCTTTTCATTGAAGTTTTTATTGTACAGGTTCTTATAGCTTTGATTGAGTATTTCAATATACCTTTTTGCGGCGCTTATGGCGTCGGCGGTCACCCTTTCAGGTATCAGCTGGTCAAGGTAATTGAATTCAAGGAGGGGCACGGCCTTCATTTCCTTTGCTATTTCATTTCTGAGAACAAGGAGGTCTTTTTTAAACTCCTCGTCGAACTGTTTCCTGCTTAGCCCTTCTTCCAGTTCGCTGGTTCTCTGCTTGAGATCGTTATACCAGTATATTTTTTTATAATTTGCTATACTCATCAACCTGTCATATTCATAGAAGTGCTTTTCATAATCGTTATCCTTGAACTGCTTTACAGCCAGTGCTTCGTATCCCCAGCGGGCAACGATCATCTCGCCATAAAAAGGTATTGTTGAGGGTGATGATATATTTGGATTAAGCTTTTCAAACTTAACAATCACACCGCTGAGGATAATCTGTGGTATGACAAGGAAGGGGATCAGCATATATATGGTGACCACCGTTTTAAAGCTGTCTGAGATAAGCAGGCCGAGGAGATTGGCGCTGGCCCAGCAGGAGAATAAAACGAGCCAGTATTCAAACCACATTCCTCTTATTTCAGTAATACCGTTTCCGACAAGTACGAAAGCGAAGGCCTGGATGGCAGAAATTACCAGTTGTACCGAGACTTTTGACAGGAGGTAGCTGTTCCAGCTGAGGTTAAGGAATGCTTCTCTTTTAAGAATTTTCCTGTCCTTAATGATTTCTTCGGCACTGACAGTGAGCCCCATGAATATAGCCACAATAACTGACATGAACAGGTAAACCGGCAGGTTGCTGTTCTCCAGCAATGTGTATTTGGCATTTGAAGCGCTTTCGTCGAAGTATTTTATCAGGAAGGCAAGAGCGAATGCCAGGATCGGTGCTTCCAGCAGCGTCACTATCAGGTATTGTCTGTCGGATAGCTTTGCAAGGATATCACGTTTGATAAAAACAGTAAACTGTTTGAAACGTCCTGGTGTTTTGAAATCAACCTTGGGAACGCCATGTCCGGGTTCCAGTTTCCTCTCTTTCACCTGTATATGTTCCCTGTAGTATTCATTCCATTCTTTAGGAGATATTTTCCTGACGTTCGTAGCTTTTCCGTATTCATCCAGTACCTTGGATTCTACTATATTGAACACCTGCTCCGGGTTTACGTTGCCACAGGTGTGGCACTCACTTTCATTATAGTTTGCCTGGTGCGTTCTGCGTTTAAAATATATTATTGATTCTATTGGATCCCCATTATAAATAATGTACCCTCCCGTGTCGAGTATAATTAGCCTGTCGAACATCTTAAATATGTCGCTCGACGGCTGGTGAATAACCACAAACAGGAGTTTGCCCTTGAGTGCCAGTTCTTTGAGGAGGTCGAGGATATTCTCACTGTCTCTTGATGAAAGACCTGATGTAGGCTCATCCAGGAAAAGTACGGGTGGTTCCCTTATTAATTCAAGTGATATGTTAAGTCTTTTTCTCTGGCCGCCGCTTATTTTTTTATTTAGCGGGGAGCCCACTTTCATATCTTTTATTTCGAGGAGCCCAAGGTTGCGCAGTGTGTCCGATACCTTTTTATGTATTTCTTCTTCAGTAAGGTTATCGAAGCATAACCTGGCATTATAGTATAGATTCTGGTATACGGTAAGCTCCTCTATCAGGAGATCATCCTGTGAGACATAACCTATCAGTCCTTCTGCTTTTTCAGAATCACTGTGTATGTTTATCCCGTTTACCACCACTTCACCGTTGTTTGGCTTATTTATCCCGTTGAGTACATTCAGCAATGTTGATTTCCCGGCTCCGGAAGAGCCCATTATGCCAACCAGCCTTCCCGATTCTTCTTCAAAAGACATTTTATGGATGCCCGGGTCCCCGGTCCTGAACCTGTAGTCTATGTCCCTGACCTCATAAACCACCCTTGATGCTTCCAGTACTTCCCTCCTGAACCTGCTTGTTATATCGCTGTAATACAGGGGTGTGTATTTCGGATCTCGCAGTGATGAGCCCGGGTTTAAGGGGTAGACTTTATCTTCCTGTACGAGCTGCCCGTTCATATAAAGTTCAGCCATATCTGTGAACCTCATGAAATGCATGTTGGCTGATGCAACTTCCAGGATCCATATTTGCCCATTGATGGTATCGTTGCTTATGTGGAGTATGGATTCACCAGGGGCTTCTTTCTTATTGTCAATCAGGAGGATGTGATGTGAATCAGGCATCTCCTGGAAGTCATTGAGCACAAAAGCAGAAATAAGTTCAAAATCAGATTCCTGGACGTAAAACGATTCAGCTACGGCTCTAATAAATTCCAGTTCTTCATCTGTTACCTCTGTTCTGTCTGATTTACAGAATTCAAAGAGTTGGACCAGTACAATTATTTTCTGGTTCTGTGTAAGCTGAAAGTTTATCTGGTTGGTAATCTTGAGTATTCTTACAGAAACAGCAGACTGCCTTTTCTTAAGCACACCTTTTTTTTGCTTCTCCTGCGATTCATGGTAGAAGAGATCAAATGACTGAAGGTATTCCTTTACAAGTTCTTCATTCAGCTCCCTTCTCAGGAAGGCTTCAACAACACTTCTACGGTCTTTTTCACTGCTCTCAGGTCTTGCAATAATCGCAAAAAGCTGCATCAGTGCTTTCAGTATCTTTTCACTCATCTATGGAGGAGGTTAAGGTTTCAAAAATTTGAAATGAAAGTACTAAAATATGTCATATTTTCCTAAATACTATATTTTCACCACGCTTATACAGGCCTCTGAGGGCCGCTGTTCCGCCTCTTCTTTTTCTTTTTCTTTTCCTTCTTCTTCACGGAAAAACCAAATTTTCCAATCATCTCACCCGTAAGGTAATATTTCCCATGCTGATAGCTGATCAGGCGTGCCCTGTCCATCCTGAAAGCTCCTGTAACAGGGTCAAAATATTCACTATCTGCCTGTATAGCCAGTACATCAGCGATGAACATATGGTGGATCCCCAGTTCAATAATATCCTTTACCCGGCATTCAATATTTATTGGCGACTCGGCAATTGCCGGTGCTTCAACCTCGATGCTCTTATACGTGTTCAGTTTCATTTCTGCGAATTTATTATGTTCGCGACCTGATCTGACTCCACACCAGTCAGTAGCACGGGCAAGTTCTTCCGTTGTAAGGTTTATAACAAATTCACGGTTTCGTTTGATTATTTCATATGAATGCCTCGAGGGTCTGAGAGAAATATAACACATGGGCGGTTCGGAACAGATTGTTCCCGTCCATGCAACTGTAATAATATTATATTCACCGGGATCTTTACCGCAGCTAACCATGACTGCAGGGAGCGGGTAGATCATTGTTCCGGGCTTCCATGCAATTTTTTCCATAAATAATCTTTAGCTCAAAGATAAAAGCAATTTGGAAGAATCATAAAACCGGGGGCATTAATCAGAAACTTGAGAGACATGAGTCAAGGTCTTCATAAAGGTCCATTATAGTGTGTAACTGCAGTGTTCTGAAAAGGGAAAACACATCAGGGTCTATGTTACAGATCTTTAGCTCGCCATAATTATTCCTGGCAGCCCTCATTGTTGAAAGGAAGCACCCGAAACCGGAACTGTCGATATATTTTATACCTTCAAGATCAACCACTATCCTGGCATTCGGTACATCAAAGAGCCTGCCCAGTTCAGATTTTACATCCTCGGCCACTGTGGCATTTAAATTTTCCAGCCTGTTGAAACTTACATGGTCTATATTGTTATCGAGCTTTTCAACAATGATCATTAATAGTTTTTTAAAGGGTTTCGAGGTAGCTATCCAGTTCTTCGATTGCCTGCCGGGTCTGGCTGATAAAGTTATTGATATAATCTTTATACTTCTCAGGCTCAATGCCTTCTTTTGCCTTTATTTCCAGCTCTTTGAGCCGGACTGCAAGATCTTCCATTCCCATTATGGCCGCGGATGATTTTGCCTTATGGGCAAGCAGTCCGAGATCAAAATATTCACCCTCCGAATAGAGATGTTCCATCTCATCCGCAAATTCCAGTACCTGGGAGCGGAAAATATCGATCATCTCCCTGATAAGATCCGGTGAATTA